>JAZLMI010000053.1:0-40783 GCA_045598545.1 Christensenellaceae bacterium
TTTTTAATATTTTTTTATATTATTTAGATTTAAGGTTAGATTCCATCTTATAATAGTAGCATTTCAAGTTATTTTCGATAAGAGATAGGACTGCTTTTTTATCTCTTAATTTGTTTATATATTCTTTTGCACTGTTATAATCGTTTTCTATTTGCGTTTTTTGGGAGTCTTCCAACTCGTCGTAAACGTAAGCGGAAGAAAGTTTGTTTAACATTTTTGAAACTTCAAGAGCTTTCTCATAATTTTCAAGTTTCTTTTCGTAAGACGAAGGTAATTTTGCTTTTGCCGATTTAGACATACTGCTTACAACATTTTGTGCCTTTTGCAAAGATTCGGAATAGAACCCTCCTTCGTTGTCTTCGTACGCTATAGCATTGCCATTTAACTTAACGGAATCTATGATATATTCTACGTACTTAACTTCGTCGGAAGATAAAATCTTACCCAAGAACTTATGTCCCGTAAGATACAACTTATCGTCTTTCTCTTGTGCTTCTTGACTTAAACTTACGTATTTAATATAAGAATTACCGTAAGAAGAGATATCTGCATAGAAAACGTAACTATCCCCGCCAACGTTCTTTATTACGGGCTTATACCAAGAAGAACTTATCGTTCCTTCCGAAACCTGTTCCGCCTTTGCTTTTTCGTCTCCGAGTTTTATTCTGTAAAGAACATCCGAAGACGTGTAATAAATATAATCGCCTTGTATGTTAATTATAGATAGAGAAGTATCTTCTATTATCGCCTTTGGCGTTAAAGAATTCTTTTCTAAAAACGAAAATTCGGAAATGGTCTTTTTATCCGCATCTACAACGTATGCCTTTGTGTCTGAAACGATAAAGGTAGAATCAACCGCATAATCTTTATAGAAAATCTTTTCGGCACTATTTTGAGAGAAAGTAGAAACTTCCGAAACGTAATTGATTTCGGTTTCGTTTTCGTCCTTTTCAGAATAGAACACGTAGCCCGATTTTACGAGTTTTACGGTATAAGTCAAGTTGCCCTCACTACCGTCTTTAATCAACTCGTTTCCTTCGCCCACTTTATATCCGTACACCTTATTATATACTTCGGTAGTTCTGGAAGAAGACGACGTATCTTCGTTTTGATAAACGGTAACGGTATATATAACGGCGTAATCGTTTACGCTTTCACCGCTTACGAAAGTATAAGCGTCGAGAGATTCTTTCTTTGCCTTTTCGTCTTTTTTAGCGATAACGGTAGAAGTCTTTTTAGAAGTATTATAGCATTTCAAAGAATTTGAGGAAGAATCGAAATAAACTAAATATACGACTCCTTCTTGTTCAACAAACCTATATTCAACCGAGAAAGAACTTACCTTAAAGAAAGTTTCGGAATTCGTTCCGTCAAGTTTAGTTCTCTTGAATACCATTTCGTAGTTTGCTATACTGCCCGAAGAATCTTTATCGGTATTAGGAGTTCCGTAATAAACGTAATTTCCCGAAATGAATAATCCCGACTTATAGTCTTCAGCAACGAACAACTCGGGAACAACGATTTCGGTTTTGGTAAAATCGTTTTTATCCACCGCCATTAAAGCACCTTTTACGGGAACTCCGAAAGTGTTGTTTTTAGAAGAATTACCTATTCCGTTAATATAATAGATATAGTTTTGGGTTTCTGAAATGAACCCGTCGTTAGATATCGTATCTCCCCAATTTTTCATAGTCGTTCCGTTCCACTTGACTTCATCGCAAGCAGTAAAAGAGAACAACATACAGCACGCCAACACGCATAAAAATATTTTAATTAAAATCTTTTTCATAAAAACCCCATCGCTTTCGGTAAACTTTACAAGATTTTCCGAATATAATAGTTATACAGTTTTATATTATAAACCATATCATAGAATTTTGCAATTCTTTTTATTATTTTTTTATTCTTTTTTTGTCTTTTAGGGGGTAAATAAATGGATAAATTCGGAATTTTAAATTTACTTAATTCGTTTTTAAATTTTTCGGGGGAACAAACGAAGCCAAAAGAAGACGAAAAAAAAGAAACGCCTACCACTATCGCCGAAAAAAGAGCGAACAGCGTTCCTATTCAATATTCAATGTTAAAGACTTTATCTTCTCACGACGCTTTTATAAAGCGTGTTATGGAAAAGAACAAAAAAAATCAATGATTTTTTGTCGCAAATTTTAATGCTTTAAATTAAAAATTATGCTACAATATTTCTATGAAGATTATTTTAGCGAGTAACTCTCCGAGAAGAAAAGACATTTTAACAAAATTCGGCTACGAATTTACCGTTATTAAAAGCGATTTTGAAGAGTGTAACGAAGACGATTTACCGATAAACATAGCAAAGAACAACGCATTTGGAAAGGCAAAGGACGTTTTCGAAAAACTTGACGATAAAAACGCAATAGTAATCGGTGCGGACACCATAGTCGTTTTAGACGGAAAAATAATAGGTAAACCCAAAGACCGAAAAGACGCTATAAGCACTTTACATAATCTTTCCGATAAAACTCACGAAGTAATAACGGGCTATTCAATAATTACGGCAACAAAAACGGTGTGCGATTACGACCGCTCTTTGGTTGCTTTTGAAAAGTTCTCCGAAGAACTCATAGAAGAATACGTAAAAACGGGAAAACCTATGGATAAAGCGGGAAGTTACGGACTACAAGACGGATTCGTAAAAGAAAAAGAAATAAAAGGAAGCCGATACAACGTAATAGGTCTTCCTATCGAAAAAATAAAACCTATCATAGACGATATGTTAAAAAAATAGCCCTTACGAAATTCCGTAAGGGATTTTTATTTCGATATTTTAAAGTAAAAAAGGAAAGGTTATTCGCCTTTCCTTTTTCGTCTTTTTTTTACTCGCCTGAATTATTCAGCAACTACGGTAGCACCGATTTCTTTGAAACGAGCAATCATCTTGTCCGCTTCTTCTTTAGAAGCATTTTCTTTGATTACGCCCAAAGATTCAACGAGAGCTTTCGCTTCGCCAAGTCCCAAAGTGGTGAATTCTCTAACCGCTTTGATTGCGTCAATCTTCTTAGAAGCATCAATAGCTTTGATGGTTACTTTGAATTCAGTCTTTTCTTCTTCAGCAGCAGCGGGTGCAGCACCAGCAACGGGAGCAGCAGCAACTGCAACGGGTGCAGCGGCACTTACGCCGAATTCTTCTTCTAAAGCCTTAACGAGTTCGTTAAGTTCTAAAACCGTCATACCTTTTACTTCTTCTAACATTTTCTTAATGTCTGCCATTTTTTTATCCTCCAAATAATCTTTTATTTTTTATTTTTTTGTTTTTTGTTTTTTTATTTAATTTAGCATTTATTATGCTTTCTTTTCTGCTACTGCGTTAAGTGCAATAACAAGGCTTCTCGGCATAGCCGAAAGAACACCGACGAATTTCTGTATCGGGGATTGCAAAGAACCGAGCATCTTTGCGATAAGTTCTTCTTTCGAAGGCATACTCGCAAGAGCAACAACGCCCTTTTGGTCAATCTTAGCACCTTCAACAAAAGCACTCTTTACCGAAACTTTATCTTCGTATTTTTTAGTTGCTTCAACGATAACTTTACTTGCCCCTATTTCATCTGTACCGAACGCTACAGAAGTAGGACCGTTCAAATCGTCGTCGAAATCCTTAATTCCCAAATCGTTGAAAGCACGACGAATCAAAGTGTTTTTCAATACTTTATAGTCAACGTTGTTCTTTCTGAATTCTCTTCTGAGTTCTGTATCTTCCGCAACCGAAAGGCCACTAAACTTTACGAACACAACCGACTTGGAATTTTGAATTTTTTGCTTAATATCTTCTACTACTTGTTTTTTTGCTTCAAAATTTGCCGACATTTTACTACCTCCTTGATTTAATGAAAACGCCCTTGCAATCCGAAACGGATACAAGGGCGTGATAAAACACCTTAACTTTAAGTATCTGCCTCGGTTGGTCTTACGAAAAATCGCAAGTTAAACACCTACTGTCTTGGGCTATTTAATTTTTACGTTAAGATTATACTACGAATATATAATCTTGTCAACTAAATTTTACCGTTAATTTTAACGCCGGGTCCCATAGTGCTGGAAACACTTACGCTCTTTATATAAAGACCTTTTGCCGCAGCAGGTTTAGCCTTTATAATAGCGTCCATTAACGCATCGTAGTTTTCTTTAATCTTTTCTTTTCCGAAACTCTTCTTTCCGATAGAACAGTGGATAATAGCGTTTTTATCGAGTCTATATTCAACCTTACCGGATTTAGTGTCCTTTATCGCTTTTGCGATATCCATAGTAACGGTACCGGATTTCGGGTTAGGCATTAAGCCCTTAGGACCTAAAACCTTACCGATACGACCTACTAAACCCATCATATCGGGAGTAGTAATGATTACGTCGTAATCGAACCAGTTTTCGGTTTGAATTTTTTGAACCATATCTTCCGCACCAACGAAATCTGCGCCTGCGGCTTTTGCTTCGTCAGCCTTTTCGCCTTTTGCAAGCACTAAAACCTTAACGGTTTTACCTGTTCCGTTAGGAAGAACGATAACGCCACGAACTTGTTGGTCCGCTTGCTTTGGGTCTACGCCCAAACGAACGTGAAGTTCTATAGTTTCGTCAAACTTTGCTTTTGCACCGTCAAGTGCCAAACCTATTGCGTCTTCCACTTCGTAAAGTTTAGCAGACTCAATCGTCTTTGCACTATCAATATATTTTTTTCCGTGTTTCATTTAATTTACCTCCTGTGGTGTTGTCGGGGAATTCCCCTCCCACTATTTTAGTTAATCTTCGACTTCTACACCCATACTTCTTGCAGTACCCGCTATCATACTCATAGCGGCTTCAAGCGTATTAGCGTTAAGGTCGGGCATCTTTAATTTTGCTATTTCTTCAACTTGTGCCTTGGTAAGTTTTGCAACCTTGGTTTTGTTGGGTACTCCGCTTGCTTTTGCAATTCCCGCAACCTTCTTTATAAGAACGGGTGCCGGAGGAGTCTTCAAAATAAAGGTGAACGAACGGTCTTGATATATAGTCATAACTACAGGGATTATAAGACCTTCTTGACCTTGAGTCTTTGCGTTAAACTCTTTAGTAAATCCGGGAATATTGATACCGTGAGGTCCTAAGGTTGAACCGACGGGGGGACCCGGAGTTGCCTTGCCCGCAGGCAATTGCAGTTTAACGATTGCTGAAACTTTTTTTGCCATAATAAAATCTCCTTTTTGTGGTAATAGCGGTGCGTCAGTGTAAAAAATTTAACGCAACTCCCACATATATACGTAAAAGCAGTTATGCTTTTAAGTAACTAAAATTATTTAACGTTTTTATCAAACGTTTTCAACTACTTTCTTTATTTCTACGAAATCAACTTCAACGTCGGTATTTCTTCCGAACATTTCAACGTTTACTTTTAACTTCTGCGACTGGTCGTTAACGGAAACCACAGTTCCTATAAACGATTCCAAAGCACCGGAAATAATTTGTACCTTATCGCCTACAACGACGTCTAAATCGATAATCCTCTTATCTTCAAGACGGTTTCTCGCAACTTCTTCGTCGGTTAAAGGAAGAGGTCTTCCCTGCGGACCAACGAATCCCGTTACGCCCCTCGTGTTGGTAACAAGATACCATATATCATTAGAATATATCATTTTCAAGAAAACGTAACAGGGGAATTTCTTCCTTTCGACAATCTTCTTCTTGCCGTTAGCCTTTTCTTCCAAGGTTTCTTCGGTGGGGATTTGAATCTCGAAAATATTTTCTTGTAAATTGTTATTCTCTATAAGTTTTTCAAGCGAATCTTTCACCATTGCTTCGTAACCGGAGTATGTGTGAATAACGTACCACTTTGCTTCTTCTACTGACATTTTACACTCCGTTAACTGAGCAAGACGAGTAGTTCTTGTAGACCGAAGTCAAATGCGGTAATAACTATTAAAAATGCTAAAACCACAACCAAAACTACGCCCGTTTGCTTTACAATCTTGGAAAATTTAGGCCAACTTACTTTTTTAAGTTCGGAGAACACGTCTTTTATTTTAGTGCCTATTTTCTTAAAAAATCCGGGCTTTTTTTCCTTATTTTTAGATTTCTTTTCTTTTTCTTTTTCCCTTCTGTCCGCTTTCGTCGTAACGAAATCGTTAACGGGAACGGTTTTCTTTTCTTTCATAACCTAAACTCCGTTATTTTTACGGTAATAAAAAATTATTTTGCTTCCTTATGCGTGGTGTGCTTTTTGCAGAATTTACAATACTTTTCAACTTCAAGTCTTTCAGCGTCGTTTTTCTTATTTTTGAAAGTATCGTAGTTTCTTTGTTTACACTCCGTACAAGCCAAAGTAATCTTAACTCTGTTTCCTTTTGCTGCCATAATGCACCTTCCGAATACGAAAAAATTAACACCCCGGAAACCGAGATGCTAATGTATTTTACCAAATATATTCCCCTATGTCAAGTTTTTTAATGTTTTTTTTAAATTTTTTAACGTATTTTAATCTTTTAAATTATAGTTGACTATATTTTGTTTTTTTAACGCTATAAAACCACAAGATATAGTTTATATATACTTTTCAAGGCTGGAATACAAGTCGCCTTTTTCTATTATTTCGGATATTTTTTTAGGGGAAAGCCTGCCGACCTCGTTTTCGCCGTCGAAAACGGTTATTTCGTTTAAGGCGTTTTCGTCCAAACAGGTTATAAGCCTTTTTATTTTAACCGATTTATCAAAAGCGTATTTTTTGTAAGGTAAACCTTTTTTCAAGTTTTCTTCGGAAAAAGAAAGATAGGCTTTAACGTAAACGTTTTCCTTGTTTTTTTCAAACGCTCCGAAAAGTACGAAAGCGGAAAAAAACAAAAGGGAAAAATTAACCTGATAAAACACCGTAACCATAAAAAGAACTAGTAAAATTCCGCCTAAAATTCCGCCTAATATTTTACAAATTTTTTCTGCTTTTACTTGCCCTAATTTTTCGGCAAGTAGAGCAAACAATACTCTTCCGCCGTCTAACGGATAAGCCGGAATTAAGTTCACGGTCGCCATTGAAAAATTAGCGAACACTATTATATCGGTAAAAGAATATATTTCGGGATAAATCCACCAAAGTGCCACGAAAAAAATGCCCACTGCGAGATTTATACAAGGACCCGCAAGGGCAATTTTAATTTCGTCTTTATAACTTAATCCCTTTATTTCCCCCTTTACCACCGCCCCGAACGGCATAAGCGTTATCTTGTTCAGTTTGTACCCCAAAGACGACGCTATAAAGGAATGTCCCAATTCGTGTATTACCGCCGAGAAGGTATATATCAAAAAAACGAATATCCGTCCCGTAAAAGCGAAATATAATCCAAATAGAAAAAATAGAGGGTGAACGGAGAAATTTATACCTGCCATATTACCGATTGACCGTCTAATATAAAATTAACTATAACGGCGTTGTCTTTATCCGTAAAGCACATAGAAGAAGAATTTGAACTGTATCCTATCGGTATATTAGAATACACCCTATCCCCCTCTTTAACGTAAGCGAAATTAAGGTCTGTTAAAACCGTTTTAAAATTATCGTTATGGGTTATTTCCATAAGATATTTGCCTTCTGAAAAAGACAGGGCGGAAACTATTCCGTCTACGGGGGCGTATACGCTGGTGTTTTCGCTTAAAGATATAACTCCCTCGTTATAAGATTTCCCCGACAAAACGGTAGGAGAAAAATCGGAATATATCCTCGAATCGGTTTGAAGAGCGGTATCTTTATTAAAAACAGTCTTAAAAAAAGTATTTATCCCGCTGTCCGTATACAAAGAGTTGGTTAAAAATATAACCGCAACCAAAACGCCTATTACGATAAGTTCTACAGAAACCACTGTGAACTTAAAAGGTTTTTTCTTTTTCTTAACCTTTCGAATTACTGCGGAAGAATTTTCTTCCGGTTTCGGTTGTTCCTCTTCTAAAATAGGGTTTTCGGGTTTTTCGGTATTTTCTTCTTCTAAAGAACTCCCGTTTACTTTTTCTATAAGTTCTTCCTTTATAGATTCCGAAACCTTATTTTTCTTTTTACGCCTTTTAATGGGTTTTACTGTGATATTGCAAGTGTTCACGGGAATTTCAAGCATATCTTTATACTCTGTTTGTTCGCTCATTTTTCTTCTCCTTAAACTTCGGTTTATAAAAATATATGCTTGACCTTAAAAATCTATGCAAAAAAAGACAGTTATAAAAGGCGTCTTCTCATAGGGAAAACAAACTTATAACAAAAGTATAGCCCACTATACTTCGCATTTTGCGAAATATAGTGGGCTTTTCTTGTCCACAAAAGATAAAACAAAATGGTTATATTTTTAACCTTGTGGTTAAAAGTGATATGCAAAACGAGTTTTGCGTTATATTTTGCGAGAAAGGTTTTCTCGCAAAGTTATATTAAACAAATCCTAAACTTGCCGTCAGGCAAATATCACTTGTCCGCAAGGACAAATATCACTGCGAAGCAATATCACAAATCCGCTTGCGGATTTATTTAGTTGTCGCTTTCCCTACAGGAAGAGCGACAAAACTGCCTTTTTGTTTTTTAATAAAAACCGCTCTTACCAAACCAAATCTTTTGCCTTCGCCAAATGATTGTTTACAGTTACTTCGTAAGTTTTACCGTTCCTGAATCTTATAACCCTATTAGCCATTTTGGTAATCTCTTCGTTATGGGTAACCATAACGAGAGTAGTTCCCGAAGCGATTACGTTTTCTAACGCCGACAAAACTTCTATACTCGTTGCGTAATCTAATGCCGCCGTAGGTTCGTCCGCCATTATGATTTTGGGGCGTTTTATCAAAGCCCTCGCAATAGAAACTCTTTGTTGCTGTCCGCCCGAAAGTTCAAAAGGGTAATTGTTTGCTTTATCTTGCATCTTAACGAGTTTTAACGCTTCCATAGAGTCCATAGGATTTTCTACGAGTTCACCTATTAAATCCAAATTTTGCTTTGCCGTAAGGTTTGGCATAAGGTTATAACTTTGGAATATAAAACCTATATTTTCTCTGCGGTATTTTGTAAGTTCTTTTTCGTTCGCCTTAGAATAATCCGTACCCAAAAAGGTAAAAGTTCCTTTTGTTGCCTTATCCATACCGCCTATAATATTAAGGATAGTAGACTTACCGCAACCGGACTCGCCCAAAAAGCACAAGAACTCGCCCTTAAACACGTCGAAATTTACGCCTTTTAATACTTTGGTAGTAATATTTCCGTTCTTAAAATCTTTATAAATATTTTTAACGCATAATACTTTTTCTTTATCCTGCCAACTGTTTAACGTGGGTGCGTTTTCGTTTATGGAAAGTTCGGTTAATAGACCTAATATTTGGCAGACGTCCATTTCTTCGTCGGTAAATTTCGTACCGACTTTTATAAATTCGATACACCCCAAATCTATTTGATTGTTGGAAAACGGAACGCATAAAACAGAAGATACGTCTATACCCTTAAAAACTTCGGCGAGATGCTCTTCGGGATTATTTTTAAAATCTAAAACACTTTCAACTTTTTTTTGGGAATAAACTCTTCCTACTATGCCTTTTCCTTTTTCGTAAGAAACCGAAGTAATATCTACGGGGCATACCCAGTAATATGGATGAAGTTTACCGTCTTTTTCATTTAAATACCACAAAACGGCATAATCGGACGCAGTGTTTGAAATTATTTCGTTTAAGCCTATTTTTAACGCATCGTTAAAAGTTTTGGCTTTAGATATTGCAGACTGCATTGCCCCGATTATTTTATAGTATTTTAAAGTGCTGATATCCATAGACCCTCCTAAAAAATAAGTTTTCCCACTTATATTTTACGTTATTCGTCGTTATATCACAATTATAATATAACAAAAAGGTGAAGAAAGCAATAAAAAGATTATAAATAATAATTTTATTGAAATTTCATAATAACTGTGGTATATTATAGTAAGACATTTATAGGAGGAATATAAAAAATGTTTGAAGGCAGAAAATTAGACCATATAGGTTTACAATGTGTAAATTCTGAAAAAGACGCAACTTGGTACATAGAAAAGTTGGGTTTTACTCTTAAAGGTAAGTTCAAGAGTTCAAGGGGTGAATTTTATACTTGGTTTGTAACCAACGGATTCGTTACTTTTGAAATTTCTCAAAAAGAAGATTTAGACCCGATGCTTCAAGGTAAGATAGACCACGTGGCGTTGAATTCGGCGGACATAGAAGCCGATTACAAAGCGTGTGTAGAACAAGGCTTAAAAATCTCGACTAACGGAATACAAGATATTCCTTCCCGCTGGGAAAGAGGTTGTAGATATTTTAAGGTTGTAAGTCCTACGGGCGAGCAAATAGAAATAAATCAAGACTTATAAAGATACCTGCGTCGATTTTTTAAGTTGACGCCGTTAAAGTAAACCAAAAGCGGTTGCCACTTTGCAACCGCTTTTTTATTTAGTAAATTATTATTTGCATTCGTCCGCTTTGCCCGCACAACCTAAAACGTCTCTAAGTTTATGACGAACAAGTTCTTTAATGTTAGCACGAGCGGGTTTCAAATATTCTCTGGGGTCGAACTTTTCAGGGTGTTCTTCAAAGAATTGTCTGACAGTACCGGTCATAGCAAGTCTTAAATCGGAGTCGATATTGATTTTGCAAACGGGAAGTTTAGACGCTTCTCTCAACTGGTCTTCTGGAACGCCGACAGCATCGGGCATTTTTCCGCCGTGAGTATTAACCATTTTAACGTAATCTTGGGGAACGGAAGAAGAACCGTGTAAAACTATCGGGAAGTTGGGAAGACGCTTAGCAACTTCTTTTAATATGTCGAAACGAAGAGGAGGCGGAACTAATACACCGTCTTTATTTCTGGTGCATTGTTCGGGCTTAAACTTATAAGCACCGTGAGAAGTTCCGATAGCGATAGCAAGCGAATCAACGCCCGTTCTCGTAACGAATTCTTCAACTTCTTCGGGACGGGTATAAGAACCTACTGCGTGAGAAACTTCATCTTCTATTCCTGCTAAGGTTCCGAGTTCGCCTTCAACGGTAACGTAAGGCTTATGAGCGTGAGCGTATTCAACGACCTTCTTGGTAACAGCGATATTTTCTTCGAAAGGAAGAGAAGAGCCGTCAATCATAACGGAAGTGAATCCGCCGTCGATACAAGCCTTGCAGGTTTCAAAATCAGGACCGTGGTCAAGGTGTAAAACGATAGGAATGTTAGGACATTCAATAACAGCGGCTTCTACCAACTTAACTAAATAAGTGTGGTTAGCATATGCTCTTGCACCCTTACTAACCTGTAAAATAACAGGAGCATTTTCTTCTTTACAAGCCTCGGTAATACCTTGAACGATTTCCATGTTGTTAACATTGAAAGCACCGATAGCATAGCCGTTCTTGTAAGCTTGTTCAAACATTTTCTTTGAGTTTACTAATGGCATAAATATACCCTCCAAAATAAATTAACTTTTTAATCGGTCTATAAAACCTTATATATTATACCGCCTTTTTTTGATTTAAGCAAATAAAATACTAAAACTTAACAAAAATAGTTTATATTTTTACAAATAATATGGTAAAATATGGGTGAAAAGAAAAAGGAGACGACTTATGACTGACGAAAGAATTAAATTGTTAGCGAAAAATTTAGTAAATTATTCTTGTTCTCTTAAAAAGGGCGAGAAGATTTTAATCGAAGCAAAAGGGATAGACTATCCCCTTGTGAATGCAATAATAAAAGAAGTTTATAAGGTTGGGGCTTACCCCTTTGTGGAAATGTTCGACAACCGTGTTTCCCGTGAGTTACTTTTAGGCGAAAGCGAAGAACTCGCAAAACTCCGTGCAAAGTACGACGCTTTTAGAATGAGTGAAATGGACGCATATATCGGAATTCGTGGCGGGCAAAACGCCTTGGAAAATTCCGACGTTCCCGAAGAAAAGTTACAAATAGAGTCGGAGTTTTATTCTCAGCCCGTACATCACGAATTAAGGGTTAAAAAGACCAAATGGGTAATTTTACGCTACCCCAACGAAGGTATGGCGGAACAAGCGGGTATGAGTTCGGACGCTTTCGAAGAATTCTACTTTAACGTTTGCAATTTAGATTATTCCAAAATGGATAAGGCTATGGACGCTTTGAAAAAAAGATTAGATAAAGCCGACAAAGTTCATATAATAGCCAAAGACACCGACATAAGTTTTTCCATTAAAGGTGTCGGCAGTAAGAAATGTTCGGGAGAAATGAATATTCCCGACGGCGAAATTTATTCCGCTCCCGTAAAAGATTCGGTAAACGGCGTAATCACCTATAACACCCCCTCTATTCAAGGCGGATTTAAGTACGAAAACGTTTCTTTGACATTTAAAGACGGTAAGATAATAAAAGCGACCGGAAACGACGAAAAGAAAATAAACGCAATATTCGATACCGACGAGGGGGCAAGGTACGTCGGAGAATTTTCCTTCGGGGTAAACCCTTATATAACTAAACCTATGGGCGATATTTTGTTCGACGAAAAAATATCGGGTTCTATCCACTTTACCCCCGGTTGCTGTTACGACGATTGCTATAACGGAAATATTTCCGCAGTTCACTGGGATTTAGTCCAAATTCAAACCCCCGAATACGGCGGAGGCGAAATTTATCTCGACGGAGAACTCATCAGAAAAGACGGAAGATTTATCCCCGACGATTTAAAATGCTTAAATCCCGAAAATTTGAAATAATAACTTAAAAATATTTGACTAAAAAAATATAAAATGATATCATTATTAAGATTAAAAAATAAAATAATTTTTGGAGGACATATAAAATGTCAAAAGTAACAAAAGTTGCAATTAACGGTTTCGGTCGTATCGGCCGTTTGGCTTTCCGTCAAATGTTCGGTGCTGACGGTTACGAAGTCGTAGCTATCAACGACTTAACCAGCCCCAAAATGCTCGCTCACTTATTAAAGTACGACACTATGCAGGGCAACTACGCAAGAGACCATAAGGTTGATTTCATCGACGCTCAATATGCTGAAGACGGAAAGACCGTAACGGTTCCCGGTGCTATTATCGTAGACGAAAAGAAAATCACCATCTATGCAAAAGCAAACGCTGCTGAACTTCCTTGGGGAGAATTAAACATCGACGTTGTTTTGGAATGCACGGGCTTCTATACCGCTAAGGCTAAAGCACAAGCTCATATCGACGCAGGTGCTAAAAACGTCGTTATTTCCGCTCCTGCAGGAAACGACCTTCCCACTATCGTTTACAACGTAAACCACAAGACCTTGACGAAAGATGACCACATCATCTCCGCAGCATCTTGCACTACTAACTGCCTCGCTCCTATGGCTAAGGCATTAAACGATTATGCTCCTATTCAATCCGGTATTATGACTACCGTTCATGCTTACACCGGCGACCAAATGATTTTGGACGGACCGCAAAGAAAGGGCGATTTAAGAAGAAGCCGTGCAGGTGCTATGAACATAGTTCCTAACTCTACCGGTGCCGCTAAGGCAATCGGCTTAGTTATCCCCGAACTTAACGGAAAGTTAATCGGTTCTGCTCAACGTGTTCCGACCGCTACCGGTTCTACTACTATATTAGTTGCAGTAGTTAAGGGTAAGGACGTAACCAAAGAAGGCATCAACGCTGCAATGAAAGCACAAGCAACCGAATCTTTCGGATATAATGAAGACGAAATCGTTTCTTCCGACGTTATCGGTATGAGATACGGTTCACTCTTCGATGCTACCCAAACTATGGTTAGTAAGATTGACGACGATACCTATCAAGTTCAAGTTGTTTCTTGGTATGATAACGAAAACTCTTACACCAGCCAAATGGTTAGAACGATTAAATACTTCTCTGAAATCAAGTAATTTAATTAAATATGAAAAAGAACGGTTCGATGAGCCGTTCTTTTTTTATTTGCCTTTATTTTAATTCTTTATAAATTTTCTGCAATTTTACACAAAAATTCTTTGGTGGTTAATTTTTTTGGCGTTACGCCGTCTTTTTTGAATAAGGCAACCAAATCGCCCGTCATCTTACCCGATTCTATCGTAGAAACAGTTGCTTTTTCAAGTTTTTCGGCAAAATCGACTAAATCGGGAAGATTATCTAATTCCCCACGTTTTTTCAACGCTCCCGTCCACGCAAATATAGTCGCAACGGGGTTAGTAGAAGTTTCTTCTCCATTTAAATATTTATAATAATGTCTTGTAACCGTTCCGTGTGCCGCTTCGTATTCGTAAATTCCGTCGGGAGATACCAAAACGCTGGTCATCATAGCGAGAGAACCGTAAGCCGTCGCCACCATATCGCTCATAACGTCGCCGTCGTAATTCTTACAAGCCCAAACTATTCCGCCTTCCGAACGGATTATCCTTGCAACGACGTCGTCTATTAAAGTATACATATACTCTATTCCGGCTTTTTCGAACTTTTCTTTATATTCATTTTGATAAATTTCATTAAAAATTTCTTTAAAGTTCCCGTCGTAAACTTTACTTATCGTATCTTTACTCGAAAACCAAAGCGGTAATTTTTTATCCAAAGCGTAATTAAAACAAGACCTAGCGAAACTCTTTATACTCTTATCGGTGTTATGCATTGCCATAACCACTCCGCCGTCTTTAAAATCAAATACCGTTTGACGCTTTTCTTCTCCGTTTCTATCGGTGTAGATAAGTTCGGCTTTTCCAACCCCTACCTTTCCGTCTACCGCTTTATATATATCGCCGTAAGCGTGTCTTGCAATAACTATGGGTTTTTTCCACGTCGGAATATAAGGCGTTATACCGTCTATCAAAATAGGCGAACGGAATACCGTTCCGTCTAGTACCGCTCTTATCGTTCCGTTAGGACTCTTCCACATCTCTTTTAAGTTATACTCTTCTACCCTTTGAGCGTTAGGAGTAATAGTTGCACACTTTACAGCAACGCCGTACTTTAAAGTGGCGTTAGCCGAATCTAACGTTATTTTATCGTTCGTGTTATCTCTGTTCTTTAACCCTAAATCGTAATACTCCGTTTTTAAATCGACAAAAGGTTCTATTAAAATCTCTTTTATCCATTTCCAAAGTATTCTCGTCATTTCATCGCCGTCCATTTCGACAAGCGGTGTTTTCATCTTTATTTTATCCATATTTATCTCCGTTTTTCTATTTGTATTTTACCACAACGCCGATTTTTTTACAAGCGTTTTGCTCCTTTCACGCCTTTAATATCGAGAAGTCCCGAAGAAAATTTTTTCTGCAAAGTAGAATTCACCGAAAACTTTTTGGCACAATCTTCTATAACTCCCGTTAAAAGTACGGAAAAATCTTTCATCGTGTCGCAAAACAAATAAAACGCCAAAGAACCCGGCACCGAATTTATTTCGTTCACGAAAACCTTATTCTCTATTATCATATAATCTATTCTTATTATCCCCGAAAAGAACAAAGAAGTATATATCTTTTCGGTAGTCTTTTTTATTCTGTCCGAAAGGCGTTTACTAATAAGTGCAGGAAATTCCCTTACCCCGTCTTGATATTTATCTTTAAAAGAAAGTATGTCGCTCTTCTTTTCTGGGCGTTCGCAATCGGAAACGTAAACCTTACCGTCCGCCCCTCTAAACGAGGCACAATTTATTTCGGTAAAATCTTTTATAAAAGGCTCTATAACCGCCCTATCGCTAAACCTTAAAGCATTAGATACGGCGTATTTTAAAGACTCTTCGTCTTCCGCCTTTAATATTCCCATACTAGACCCCGAAGTACAAGGCTTTACTATTAACGGAAAAGAAAATCTCTTTAACGCCTTATCGACTTTTAAAACGCTATCTACGGTAACGGCAGGCAGAGTTTTTATGCCTAAACCTCGCATAACCGTCTTCGTAAACGCTTTATCCATACTAACGGAAGACGCCATTATGGGCGGAGAACAAAGCGGGATAGCACACATATTAAGTAGTCCCGCCAAACTTCCGTCTTCTCCACGTTCTCCATGCAAACAGTTTATACCGGCATAAATGGATAAAAGCGGTTTCATTTTACTGCCCTTTACCGAATATATTTTATTATCACCGTTTAACAGGGTAATCCTTATAAGGTTTTTATATTTTAAGTTTTTATAACTTTCTATGTTTTTAAGTATTTCTCCCGTATACCATATCCCGTCGTTATCTATGTAAACAGGAATTGCTTTAAACTTATCTTTATCGAGAGAGTTTAAGGTCATAACTCCCGTGATAACCGAAATGTCGTGTTCGACGGATTCTCCGCCGAAAAATACCGCTATATTTTTCATAAAAAAATCACCTCCGCTATATTTTTCAGCTTTGGTGATTTAATAATTTTATCTTTAAGTATTAACTGTAATTATCCGGAAGGTCGTTTTCAAACAATACGACGTCCCCTTCTTTTAATATTTCGTTAAGCATTGCGTTGCCTTTATTTAAAGTCTTTGCAAACTTAATATTATTTACCGGAAATCCCCCTTCTTTTAATCCGTTGATAAGCATTTCGGCATTGTGCTTTCCTATAACGAATACCATATTTACGTGTTTTGCAAGCAGTTTTCCGAATTCCAAATTGAGAACGTTTTCCATTTTGCCGAGTTCTACCATACCCGGAGTTACAACTATCTTTCTACCGCTAAAAGTATCTAATATTTCCATAGCCGCTTTAATTCCGTCTTCGTTAGAATTATAACTGTCGTCTATTATTACTATATTTTTATTATTCGGCACAAGTTCTAATCTATGCCCTACCGCTTTAATTCTGTTTATCCCTTCAAAGATTTCAACGGGAGTCATACCTATTTCGTAAGCGACCGCCGCCCCCAAACAAATATTAGATACGCTATGATGTCCCAAAAGTACGGTATTACACCTTATAGGTTTTTCGCCCTTTATATTTAAAGTAAAACTCGTACCCTTAGAATCTATCTCTATATCGCTTGCCGTAACCAATCCGTTACCGGCAATTCCCGCACAATACTTTTCTCCCGAAAACCTTTCGGCAAGTTCTACCGCACCTTCGTTATCCGAAGAGAAAAACCCGACTCCGTTCTCGCTTAAATTCTCAAACAATTCGTATTTGGTGTTCTTCGTGTTCTCTATACTACCGAAAGATTCTAAATGCTGGTTATTTATCCCCACCAAAACGCCGAACTTGGGTTTAACTATCTTTGCAAGTTCTTTGATATCACCTTTATTTCTCGCCCCCATTTCGGCAATAAAAATATCGTGAGTACTGTCTAACTTCTTTGTGGATATTGCAATTCCGAGCGGAGTATTATAAGATTTTTGCGTAGCCAAAACCCTATATTTTTGAGATAAAATAGTCGATAAAATTTCTTTAACCGTAGTTTTCCCGAAACTTCCCGTTATACCTATTTTCAAAACGTCTGCGTTTTTTAACTTAACGGTGGCTTTCTTTACGTAATACGCTTTTAAAATTTCTTCAAACGGTTCGTTTATAAAATAAGCGATAAACAATATATACGGTATAAGCATAGGAAGCCCACAAATTAAAGCATATCTTAAAACGCTTACCGTTTCGTCGCCTATACAAAACGCCAAGAAATTCAACAGCACCAAAACGCCGAAAGTACACAAAGACAAAAGAATAATATACATTACGGCAAGCCTTACAAGTCTTTGAGTTTTCCTTAAGGGAACTTTTGCGTTTACGCTACTTTCGGAATTTATATAAAGTGCGGTAAATAAAACGTACGAACATATCCCAACGTAAGAAGAAGCCGTTTCTCCTATAACGTTAACGAAAGACATATTTAAAACGCAAAAGAACAAAAACCCCAGTAAGCATAAAAGCATAAGTCTTGACAAATATGGGGTTTCGGGACTTTTAAGCCACTTAAAATACCTTTTACCGTGATAACCGCTTTGTTGCAAAGCAAGCAAAAATTTAAGCGAAGCAAAAAACAAAAATATACCGTTAGCGATAGAAAACGTTATTAAAAAAATCAACGTTCCGCCGGATAAAAGTTCGTTAAAATTTTTTACATATAAAGGAAACATTTTTTAAGAGAGTAAAAACTCCTTTACCTCCGTATTAAATATAACGGGCTTATCGATAAAACAAAAATGCCCTGCGTCTTCTATAATTAAAAGTTTACTATCCACTATTTCTTTATGCAGTTTATAAGCCATATAAACAGGCGTTTCTTTATCTCCTTTGCCGAAGACAATCATAGTAGGATTATGAATAAATTTTAAACTGTCGTCTAAATGCTCTGAAACTATTTTACAAAAACTCTGTTTCATTACAGGCGACAAAAGATTGTAATCTTTAGAAAAAAATAAAGTTGGCTTTTTACCTTTTAAAAAAGGTTTAACCGCCTTATAACAAATTTTTTTAAAAGTCTTTTTTAAGGTGGGCTTTGGCTTTAACCCCGCCGAACCCGTTAAAACTATTTTATCGAAAATATCGGGATATAATCTACTCGATTTTATCGCCACTCTTCCCCCGAAAGAATGGGCTATTACGGAAGGCTTTTTTATCCCGTTTTTATCCATATATTCTCTTACGTCTTCAACGTAATCCGAAAGAGAATAAGGATATTCCATACCTATATTTTCCCCAAACCCTTTTAAGTCGGGAGCAAAAACTTCGAAATATTTTTCAAAAAAAGGAATTTGGTAAGAAAAACTCCTTTTATCCGCTAAATATCCGTGAAGAAACAATAACTGCTTTTTATCTTTCGTTAAAACTTTTTTGTTAAAAGTTTCTATATTTTCTTCTCCATAACTAAAGCGTCTTCGCCGTTAGAATAATATTTTTTTCTAACCGAAATTTCAATAAACCCGTACTTTTTATATAAACCGATAGCAAAAGTATTGGTGCTTCTGACTTCTAAAAGCACTCTTTTATTGCCTGCTTTTTGCAAAGCGTTTTTAATTAAAGCGGAAGCAACGCCTTTATGCCTTTTTTCTTTTATCACGTAAACGCTTTCTATATCTACCGTATCTAATCCCGCCGAGCAGGTAATAAAGCCTATATTTTTTCCGTCTTCTTCTGCGATAAACCCGAAAAATCTACCGCCCAAAAAAGCATTTTCTATCATTTCTTTATTCCAACCGTCGGGGAAATTAACTCTCTCTTTAACTAAAAAATCGGTATCTAATCTGGATAATTCTCTTATTTTCATTTACGACCTTCTTCGGCTTGACTTTGCCTACAATATAATGGGGATAGTTCTTCGTAAATTAACGTTATATCTCCCCTCTTTTCTTGTATTGCCGAAATAAGCCCGTTTAATACCGAAACTTTTTCGTAAGTAAAATCTAAATTATCAAAAGACACTAAAACATATTCTTTTGACAAGTTTAATAATTCTTCTTTTAAAACGTATTTGGGATTTAGAATAAGTTTTTTATCTAAATATCCCGCAACGTAGTAACCGTTATGTCCTGCGTCTATTACGGCTAAAACTTTACCTTTTCTATTATATGCCAATGTATCGAAAGAAGTTATTTTTAGACAGGGTTTTTTATTTGAAAAGCAAAGGGCTTTAACCGTTGAAACCCCTATTCTTATTCCCGTAAAAGACCCCGCACCCACTACGCAAGCAAAAAAATCGACGTCTTTAAGACTTAATTTTGCCCTATCTAATAATTCTTCTAAAACGGGCATAAGTTTTACCGAATGATTAACCCCGCAATTTTCTTCGAAAAAAACTTCGGGTTTATCGTTTTTACAAACTACCACGGAAAGATATTTTCCGCTGGTATCGACAGCAACATAATTCATAATATGATTCTTCTCTTATTTTCGTTTATCTTTTCTATAATTACTTTTTTTGTATTTTCGGGCAAAACTTCTTTAATGTTTTCCGCCCACTCTATTAAACATATATTATCTTTATTAAAATAGTCGGTTAGTCCTAACATTAAAGCGTCTTCGCCCGAAGAAAGCCTATAACAATCGTAATGGTATATAAAATCTCCGTAAATATTAAGGTATGCGTAAGTCGGACTCGTTACGCCTTCTAACTTAAAAAACTTTGCGACGCCTTTAATAAACGCAGTTTTCCCCGCCCCCAAATCGCCGTAAAACAGCACTACGTCCCCACGCTTTAAGGTGGAAGCAAAATCATACGCTATTTTTTGAGTTTCTTTTTCAGAACAACTTATATATTCCATAATGGTATCCTAATTTTAAGTTAAATTTTAAGTATCAGTTTACAAATTTTTTTATATAAAAACACAGTTATTAGACTTACGGTTACCGTTTTAATAATGTTAAAAAGTACTACAAAATACCAAAGCGAATAAAACAGTTCTTTTGCATAATCTCCCGCATATAGCGGAAACATTATGAATCTGTTGCATATAACCGCCAATCCCGTTTGAACCACACAGCCGATTATAAGCGTAATTATGACTATCGGTAGCCCTTTTTTAAATCTATAAATTATAGACGGCACTATATAAAGTCCGAAAGTTATTATAAAGTTAGCAAGTTCTCCTATCCCGCCCGTAGAAGACACCGTTAAAAACCTTAACGTTTCCTTTATCAAAGAACAAATAACGGCATAAAGAGGTCCAAACATAAACCCCGAAAGTAAAACGAATACCGAAGAAAAATCGAATTGCAAAAAACTCGCTTCTGAAAATATCGGAAACTCCAACAAAGACACGATAAATGCAAGGGCTGAAAATATTGCAATAGTCGATATTTTTTTTGTTTTTGAAAACGAAGCCATAAAAAAACCCCTTTCGGGGCATACGGCAAAAAGGAATTCTTTTTCCATCCGGACTATACCGTCGGTTTCGGAATTTCACCGAATCAGCAAAAACGCTTGTAGACTTTACTACCGGTGGAGATTTTCACTCCGCCCCAAAGAATTATATATATTGTATTATTATTTTTAAATTTTGTAAAGCAATTAAAAGTTGTTTATTTTCCCGAAAATATTATTTCTTTCCCTAAATATATCAAATTTTCCATTAAATTTATATGATATTATCCTGTTATGAATAATCTTTTATCTTCTTTTACTCTCGATTTTTTAGCGGTACTAGGACTTTTTTGTTGTTGTTACGTATTCGTAATCGGAATAAAATACATAAAAGACAGCGTCGTTAAACTGATACAAAAAGTAAACGCTTACGATAATCCGCCACCTAAAAAACGCAAAGAGTCAACCAAAAAGACTACTAAAAGCATTGAAATAAATCCCGACGAAATAGAAAGAATTTATATGAAAAAAAGTTCGTGATTAAAATCTCGTAACGTTTTTGCCGTCGTCCCAAACCTTTTCTAAGTGATAAAAAAGCCTTGTTTCGTCGTTAAATATGTGAACGATAACGTCGCCGTAATCTAAAACTGCCCATCTCCCTTCTCTCACGCCTTCACGCCTTGTCGGAGAAACGCCTTCTTTTTCCGTTCCCTCTTCAACGTGTTCGATTAAAGAACGGGTATGCGTCATACTGCGTCCTCCTGCAACCACGAAATAATCGGCAACTTCGGTTTTACCCTTAACGTCTATTAAAAGTATATCTTCCGCCTTATGATTTTTAAGCATTTCGCAAATTTTAGTGGCAAATTCCTTGGCTTCCATTTTAATTCTCCTTTTTTATATAATAATTATAAGCATTTTCGGTTTCACAGTATATTTTTTGTGCCTTGTTTTGCAGATGTAAATATTCTTCTTTTAAACAAAGTTTAAAGCAATCTTCAAAATCGCCGTTAAAAGCCTTTCTTAATTCTTCAACGCCTTCATAGGTTCTATTTTCTTCTATCATATCCGCAACGAAAACAAGTTTTGAAAGTGTAGTCATATTCGCTTTTCCCGAAGTATGATATCTTATAGCGTCTATAATTTCAAAATCACAAACTCCCAAAACCTTTTCGGCAATAAACGCCCCCAAAAATGCGTGAATTACAGGTTCGGGAACATCACTCGGTAAGGAAAAATCTTTATAATCTTCTTTTTTTAAGTATTTC
Source organism: Christensenellaceae bacterium (assembly GCA_045598545.1). GTDB lineage: Bacteria > Bacillota > Clostridia > Christensenellales > Borkfalkiaceae > UBA1259. Next base: position 21,933 of record JAZLMI010000053.1, read on the forward strand.
GCACAATCGTGAAGCGTACACGCTATTCTTACTTTTTCTTTATCTAAATTCAGTTCTCCCGCTTTTTTTAAGGCGGTTTCTATCACGCCCGCAGTATGAACAAGCCTTTTTTCCGTTAAATTTTCTCTCACAAAATCCGAATATTTATCGCCCTTAAATAAATCGTTACTCTTTATATACTCTATAACTTTTTTATCGGTCATACCGTCAACGGGAAGATTAAAAGACGAGTATATCCTTATTTTAGTAGAAGAAAGACTCTTTCCCCGATATTTTAATTTAATAAAAGAAGTATTAAAAACATTTTTAAAATACTCTTGTTCCGCCTTATAATCGGTCAAAAAATCTTCTCTGTCAAAAACCGCAAGCGTTGCGTTTTTTAATATCCTTTCGGGATACTTCCAAGTCTTAAAGTTGGTAAGCATATCCCCGCCGACGATAAAATACAAAAGTTGGTTTTCTTTTTTAAAGTGTTCTACCGTTAAATAAGAATAACTCCTTCCCCCGTTTAAAATTTCATAATCGGAAACTTCAACTTTTTTCTCATTTTCAAACGCTAAACGCAACATATTAAGTCTATCGTTTGCAGGGGCGGGTATTACGTCCTTATGGGGCGGTAAAAAATCGGGAACTACGATAATTTTGTCCAAATTTAATTCTTTTATTGCACATTTTACCAAATTTATATGTTCAATATGCACGGGATTAAAAGTTCCACCGTAAATGCCTATCTTTAACATAAATTTATTATCTCACAATTACAAAATAAAATCAACGATTTTTATAAAAAGCAGAATAAAACTAAATTTTTTCGGCAATAATTTTACAAAACTTTAAAAAGGAATTTTTATGAAGTCGCCTCTTGCCGTTATTTCGGATTGCATATTTTGTTTCTTTATCGAATTTATACTGTCTTTAATGTTTTTCGACGTTATTTTATATAGACCGTATTCAATAATCTTTGCTATTTCCTTATCCATCGTTTTAAGCATAATAACGGTAAAAACCTGCATAAAAAACGTAAACGACGTTAAAATTAAAAAATCAGAAAAAAAAGAATACGAAAACGCTATGATTCAATTAAATTTTATGTCATTAAAAGAACAGTCCGATTTTTTCGATAACGCATTAAAAAAACAAGAAAACGAAATTTTCTTCCCTATTTTCTCGTTCGACAACGTAAACAAGGGAGATATAATAAAAGCGTTCAACAAGTCTAAAAACGGAGAAACCGTAATCGTGTTTTCGGAAAAATTCAAAGACGAAATAAAAAACTTTGCCAAAATGTTTAATAAAAAAATAGTATTAAAAGACGGAGAAGAAACTTTTAAATTACTTAAAGAAGCAAACTCTCTTCCAAAAAACAAAATAGAAGTATTTAAAGAAATAAAAAAACACGAAGTTTTAAAACTTTTTCCGCAAAAAAAGAAAGCCAGAAAATTTCTGGCTTTCGGAATTTTATTTTTCGTTTTAAGTTATTTCGTTCCCATTAAAACTTATTACGTGGCGTGCGGAACAGTATTTTTGATTTTGGCGTTACTTTTAAGAATGTTCGGAAAAGAACAAATAAGTACTTAAAAGGTTATGTGGTCTATATCTCTAACGCTTCTTCTATAAAACACCAACTTTCTACCCGTTGCACAAACAAATTCGGCAAAAAGTTTTTCGGCTATTTCAAAGCCCGCTTGTTTTACGTCTAACCCCGAATTTTCAAGCACGGTTATTTTTATAAGTTCTCTCTTTTCTATCGCCGAATCCAATCCTTGTAAAAAAGATTCGTTTATACCGGATTTTCCTAATTGCGTTATCGGTTCTATATTTTGTGCAAGAGAACGCAAAGTCGCTCTTTGTTTACTAGTTAACATATTTTTCTCCTTTAATCTAAAAGTTCAAAAGGCTCTCCACCTATTATTATGGTCGATTTTTCGGTAGCACCCATTTCCTTTAATTCTTTTATTATTCCTCTATCACGTAAAACCTTGTGCATATAAGAGAGAGAATTCATATCGTCCATAACGACGTTTCTTTTTAACACGTCCACAAGCGTTCCAACGATAACGAAAGTTTCGCCTTCTTTAAATATTTCATAATCGAGTTTTTCGGGCTTTTCATATTTAAACTCTTCAAACTCTAACGGCTTAACGGGCGGAAGCGTTACCAAAACGTCGTAAATTTCTTTTTTAAGAAGGTCTAACCCCTCGCCTGTCGTCGCCGATATTTTAACTATTTTATGCGTTTTCACTTTCTTCGAAAACCTTTCAAAATTCTCTTCGGCACTTTCTATGTCGAATTTATTAGCGACTATTATCTGCTTTAACTTTGCTAAGTCTTTACTGTATTTTTTTAACTCTTTATTTATTTTAAGATAATCTTCGTAGGGGTCTCTTCCTTCTATTCCCGACATATCTATTACGTGAATTAGCATTCTCGTTCTTTCAATATGTCTTAAAAACTCCGTGCCTAATCCCGCACCCTCGCTTGCCCCCTCTATTAAACCGGGGATATCCGCCATTATGAATTGATTGTCGTAATAATTTGCAATGCCTAAATTGGGCGAAAGCGTAGTAAAATGATAGTTTGCGATTTTGGGTTTAGCGTTAGTCATCTTTCCTAAAATAGTAGACTTCCCTACGTTTGGAAACCCGACGATTCCTACGTCCGCTATCGTTTTAAGTTCTAAAAGAACTTGCTTTGCCTTGGTTTTTTCTCCTCCCTGAGAAAAATGCGGAGTGTGTCTTCTAGAATTTGTAAACCTTGCGTTTCCTTTACCGCCGTCCCCACCGATTAAAACGGTTTTGGTAAATCCGTCTTCAAACATATCGGCGATAATATTTCCCGTTTCTTTATCTTTAATTATAGTCCCGCAAGGAACTTTCAGAATTAAATCTTTTCCGTATTTTCCGAAACATTGTTTAGGCCCGCCACTCTCCCCGTTTTCCGCAACGAATTTAGTGTGATAATAATAATCGGCCAAACTCGAAATATGTCTATCGGCAACGAAAATTATATCTCCGCCTTTACCGCCGTCGCCACCGTCAGGACCTCCGCCTACTTTACCTTTAAAATGTAAAAAAGAAGTGGCTCCGTTTCCGCCGTCGCCCGACTTTATTGTTATTTTTGCTCTATCTACAAACATAGATTACCTCTTATCTTTCCACTCGCATAAATCTTTTACCGGACAGTTCTCACAATCGGGAGATTGCGACTTGCAAAAACTTCTGCCTAAATATATCAAATAATGATGAGTTCTAGACCAGTCCTTTTTATCTAAAATTTTCATAAGTGATTTTTCGGTTTTTAAAACGTTATTTTCTTTTACAAAACCTAATCTATTCGAAACTCTGAAAACGTGAGTATCTACCGCTATTGCGTTACCGTGAAAAGCCACCGAATACACGACGTTGGCAGTCTTTCTCCCCACGCCCGAAAGAGAACGCAGTTCTTCTAAACTTTCGGGAACTTGTCCGTTAAATTTCTCTATTATATCCTTAGAAGCCTCTAAAATATGTTTCGCTTTCGTCTTATAAAGCCCGCAAGAAAAAATATAATTTTCAAGTTCTTGTTGGTTTAGAGAAATTATTTTTTCGGGGGTATTATATCTTTTAAACAATTCGCCCGTTACAACGTTCACCCTTTTATCGGTACACTGTGCGGATAAAATTACCGCCACTAAAAGTTCGTAAGGTGACGAAAATTTAAGTGCGGGCTTATCCGAAAAAATACCCGAAAGAATCTCCACTGTTTTTTTGACTTTGGTTTTATCCATAATTTATCTTAATTATCTTATCACAACAGCAAAGATTTTTACAAGCGTTTTTGTCAAATACTTTTAGTTATTCTCTTTCCTCCGATTTCTTTTACCAAAAAAAATCCCGCAAAACTTTTAAACCTATAATTAGATATCGCCCTTTTTACTACGATTAAATATCCGGCGGGGAACTTTACCGAAAGTCCGCAACCCACGTTTGCTTCTTTCGGAGTATTCACTATTTCCGAAGGAATTCCGTTGTTTTTCAATATTTCCTTTAATTTAAGCGTTTCCGAGCGTGAACGAAATGCCGAAACAAGATATTCCATATACTTTCTCCTTTGCATACGGGAAAATTTTCCCTCATACAATATATTATTATCTTTCCCAAAAATTTTGTTACATTTAAGGAGTAAAAATATGATTTATTTCGATAACGCCGCAACGGGCGGTTTTAAACCGAGAGCAGTTTTCGATGCCACCGAAACGGTTATAAAATATTTATCCGCAAATCCCGGAAGAAGCGGACACCGCTTATCGGTTACGGGGGCGGAAATAGTTTATAATTGCAGAACGCTACTTTCAAAATTCTTTAACTCTTCTCCTGAACGGGTTATATTTACCAAAAACTGCACCGAAGCGTTAAACCTTGCAATATTCGGGACGTTAAAAAAAGGCGGACACATAATTACCACCGTTTACGAACACAACTCTGTTTTGCGACCTTTATTTTACTTACAACAACAAGGACTAATCGAATTAGATATAGTATACGAAAATTCAGAAAATATATTGAAAGGAATAAAAGAAAAAATAAAATCTAACACTTATTTAGTGGTTACTACTGCCCTAAGTAACGTAACGGGAGAAAGTTTAGACATAAAAAATATAGGAAATCTGTGTGCGGAAAACGGAATTAAATATTTAGTAGACGGAGCACAAGGCGGAGGACATATTCCTATCAGTTTAAAAGAAGACAATATTTCTATGCTGGCACTTGCGGGGCATAAAGGCTTATACGGAATAATGGGAAGCGGAATTTTACTCTTCGACGAAAAAACCGAAATATCTCCACTTCTTTTCGGCGGAACGGGAACGGAATCTTTTAATACGAATCAGCCCGCTACTTATCCCGAAAAATTAGAGGCGGGAACTTTAAATCTCCCTGCAATCTCCGCACTTTTAGAAGGGGCTAAATATTCTTTAGGGAATATAACCAACTTTAATGAAACGTTGAAAAAGCAAACCGAAAAAATAATTTACGAACTGAAAAAAATAGGCGGAATAAAAATTTATTCTCCTATAAACCCTGCGGGAATTGTTTCTTTTGAACTGCCTAATATGTCGAGTACGGAAGTTGCCGACATATTAAACTCTCGCTTTGATATAGCGGTACGGGGCGGACTTCATTGTTCTCCGCTTATTCATAAATTTTTAAATACCGAAAAAAACGGGCTTATACGAATAAGTCTTGCCGTGTTTAACTCTAATAACGAGATAAATTTCTTTTTATCCGCAATAAAAGAAATATTAAGGGGTTAAATCTTTTTAATTTCTTCCGAAATTTTATGTAAAATTTTCCGTTTTTCTTGGTCTAAAAACGGAGAAAGCGTTTTTACGAAATTATCGACTTCGGCATTTGAAAGAGTTCCCGCCCTTTTTCTTTTTTCCGCCTCGTTATATACCGCCGTGAACAATTCTTTTTCGCTTTTCCCGTCGAATTTTTTTGCAACCGATTTAACAAAATCAAAAACACTACCGTTGTCTTCGGACTTATTCCTGTTTTCGGAAAACTTATTAAAATCTTGCATAATACCTCCAAAAAAAACTTTTCAACATTATGATATGAAAGTCATATACTATAATGTTATGGAAATATTAGAATTTTTATTATCTCTTTTTACCAAAGGAAAAGAAGACGGTCTATCTTCGGTTATAAATTTATTAAAAGAAAACTCGTTTGACATCTCTAAAACGTTGAAAAATTTATCTCCCGAACAAGTTGCACCTATATTTCAAGATTTAATGAACGGAAAAAAAGAAACCGATAACAATTATTCGAATAAAACCGAAAAAGGAACTGCCCCAATAGAAAATTTTGCGGATAAAGACATAGTAAACGCTTTGAATTTTTATTTTGAAGAAAACCCTTTATCGTAAAAAAACCTTGCCGAAAATAATTTCGGCAAGGCACAAGTTTTAATTTTCGTTACGCCATAAACTTAAACAAAATTAAGATAAGTCTAAAAATCAAAGCGTCGGAAAATCTCCTTATATTAAGTCCGGTTTCACGTTCTATTTTATCCAACCTGTAATTTAACGTGTTTCTATGAATATACATCCTTCTCGAGGTTTCGGAAACGTTCAAACTGTTTTCCAAAAATTCTTCTGCCGTTAAAACCATTTCTTGGTCTTTAAATATGACTTTTCCCTTTTCGTCTATGAGTAAATCCAAATATTCGTTTAATTTTTGTTTGGGATACCCTTCTAAAATTTTAACAAGCATATATTCTCTATAAGAATGCACTCTCTCTTTGGAATTAAAAAACATTCTTGTTTTTACCGCCAAAGAAGCCTGTTCAAACGATATCGCTAAATCGGAAGGACCTTTTACCGTTCCCCCGAGAAAAGCGTCTACTTTTATTCCCAACTCTTCAAATACAGAATTTACCAAAAACTCACCGAACTCTATGGGCGAATCAAATTCTTCTTCCCGAGGATTATATTTGATAAACGCCGTTTCGGTTTCCGAAATATTTACCAAAGCGTCGCAATTTTCGTCGATACAATTTAATAAAACGGTCTCCACATCACTCTTTTTGCCTTTTGGATAAACCATTAAAACGACAAAAGCCGGCTTTTGTAAAAGGGTAAATTTTTTAATATATTTTTCGGACTCGGAATAATTTATCTCTCCCAAAAGTAAATGCTTCAAAAATTCGGACTTAGTTAAAATGGTTTCTTCTTCCTTAACGGTAGAAGAAATTTGCCTTATTAAAAGTGCATAATTTTTTTCGGTTTTAGATGCACCTTTAACTACTCCGATATATTCCTTGTTTTTAAATTTAAAATTAAACAGGGTTTTGTTTTTAATTATATCTACAAAAATATCTTCGAAATCACAAGAAAAATTTTCCGTTTTATAATTTCCGGCAACAAATTTGCCGTCCTTTTGAAAAACAGAAAAAGAAATTCCCGTACCTAAACATATTTCATTTGTAAAATCTTGTATAGTAGACATCTCTCACCACGATTAAATTCTTTTAATTATTATAAACCTTATTGAATTTTATTTCAAGCCATAAGCATAATTTTATAAAATTAAAGATAAATACCCCAAAATAACGCCCGATAAATATAATATTGCCATAACCAAAAAAGCATTTTTTAAACTCTTACCCTTCTTAAAAAGAAGTGCTAGTCCTAATCCCGCATTGCTCGAAAGCCCTGCTAAAAGCCCCGAAAAAGAAATAACTTTCCCGACAAACGCCTCCGACAATAAAATAGAAGACCCGCAGTTGGGAATTATTCCTATAAGAGAACAAACTAGTGGCTGATAATTTACACTACTTTCTATAAAGGCTAAAATATTGTCTTCACCAACAAAATAAAATATAATACCAAACGCCAAATTCAATACTAAAACAAATAAGAAGGTTTTAAAGGTATGAAAAAGCGGGTGCCATAAAAATCTGTCTATTTTTTTATCGTGATGTTCCCCACACTCTAAACAATCGTTATTCTCGGAACAAACGTGCTTATAATTAAAAGAACGTAAAACGATATTTAATACTTCCCCTATAATTATTGCGTAAAGGATTTTAAAAAGCAATAATTTTAAAATAGTTAAAGGTGCTGTACCCGAAGAAATTAAAACGACAAGCCCTTCGTCGCTCGTTGCGATAAAGGCGGAAATAAGCGTGCCTATTTTTATAAGTCCGTTATCGTAAAGTTTTGCACACATAACCGAAAATCCGCATTCGGGAATAACTCCGCCAACCCCTGCAACTATTGGCGAAAATTTACCCGAAAGTGCTTTTTCTATTTTATCTTTGTTTTTTGCACTTTCTATGACTTCCATTAAGACGTATATTAAAAATACGAAAGGGAAAATCATCAAAGAATCTATAAGCGCATCTAAAAGTATATCAGTCATACACTAATATTCTATCAAAAAAAACTTAAAAATCAAACGTTTTTAATTATAAAAAAATAAAAATAAAGCCGAGTTTTGTAAAACTCGGCTTTTATTTTTAATACAAAATATATTATTTTGCTTTTTTCTTGTTTTTCTTGCCCTTAGAATTGCTTGCGTTTTGTTCTTCCAAAGCCTTCTGAGCAACTTCTTCGATACGTTTAGCAATAAGTTGTTCTATTTCTTCCTTGCTATCTTTATCTTTTGCAAGAATAGTAATTTCGGTTTCTTTATCGAACAAGTGAATATGGTCTACGTCGAGAGCGATTTTGATAACGTTGCCCGCCTTTGTCTTAGAACGAGAGAACACTTTTGCAATAAGGTCGCATACGTCGTCGGCAATACTCTTTTCGCCTTCTTCTTTTAAATACTCGGACTTAGTTTTGCAGTAAAGCAAAATTTCAGAACCTAAATCTTCAAGAACGTCTACCTTAACTTCTAGTTGCGGGTGTTCGAGATTTTGTACCCATCTATCACTATCGTGGATATCTTCCGGACGAATTCCGAAAACAACGGGCTTTTCCGTATTCAAATAGTTATCTATATTGACTATACATTCGGATAAGGTCTTGGGAAGGGGTACTTCGTCCAAACCGAATTTAACTTTTACGTTATCCTTCGTACCTATTAAAGTTGCGTCGAAGAAGTTCATTTGCGGAGTTCCGATAAACCCTGCAACGAATTGATTAAGCGGGTGGTCGTAAAGATTGATAGGCGTATCTACTTGTTGCATAAATCCGTCTTTCATAACTACGATACGAGTACCCATAGTCATAGCTTCTATCTGGTCGTGGGTAACGTAAATAAAGGTAGTTGCCAAACGGTTATGAAGTTTGGTTATTTCGGTTCTCATTTGAGAACGGAGTTTTGCGTCCAAGTTGGAAAGAGGTTCGTCCAAAAGGAAAACTTTCGGTTCACGAACGATAGCACGTCCTAACGCAACACGTTGACGTTGACCACCGGATAATGCTTTCGGCTTTCTGGAAAGGTACATTTCGATACCTAAAATTTTAGCAGCCTCTCTAACTCTTTGGTCTATTTCGGCTTTGGGCATTTTACGAAGTTTAAGTCCGAACGCCATATTATCGTAAACGGTCATATGCGGATAAAGAGCATAGTTTTGGAAAACCATTGCAATATCTCTATCTTTAGGTGCGACGTTGTTGACTTTTACACCGTCGATATAAAGTTCGCCGGCAGTAATTTCTTCAAGCCCTGCAATCATACGAAGAGTAGTAGATTTACCGCAACCGGAAGGTCCGACGAATACGATAAATTCCTTATCTTCGATATCAAGGTTAAAATCCGTAACGGCGGTAACGCCGGAAGGATAAACCTTATAAATGTTTTTAAGATTTAAACTAGACATAATTTTCCTCCAAAATCAATTTCTTTTGTTTTCATATAACAATATTTTACAACTTTTGTTGATTTTTAACAATAGGCAATTTTTATAAATATGTGTGCTTAATATGTATATATTGCACAAAACTCAATCGAGTTCGTCTAAAGTTAAGTCAAAAGCGGGGGCAAATTCTTTAAGATAATATAAAACCGCCTTGTTTTCGCTGTTTTTAAGTTCGTTTCCTATTGACGTTTGTGCTTTTTTAAATTCGGAATTGCCCGCCCGCACTTCTTCTACGCATTTTAAGTAAGCGGAAAGCCTATCTGCATACTTTACGAGTTTATACTCTTCGGTGTCGGTATCGGGAAGTATATATTTTTTATATTCTTCCTTTAACAAATCGGGAAGCATATTGAGAATTCTTTCCGAAGCGTTTTTCTCCAAATCTTTATAAGCGGTTTTTATTTCGGGATTAAAATATTTTATCGGAGTTGGAAGGTCTCCCGTAATAACTTCGCCCACTTCGTGATACTGTGCTAAGAGAACGACTTTATTCACGTCTACGTTTCCGTTAAACATTTTATTATTTATAAGAGCCAAAGCGTGAGCTATCACCGCAACTTGCTGACTGTGTTCCATAATGTTCTCTTCTCTTATAGAACGCATAAGTGACCAACGTTTTATAAATTTCATTCTATTGATATACGCAAAAAATTTAAACATATTATCTCCTTTTTTTAGGGGAATTTTATTGTATCATAAAATTTTTCTTGACGCAACTAAATAAAAGTGTTATCATAATACTATAAAATTAAATATCGTTATGGGTGCCAAAAGGCTGAGATTATACCATTGAATCCGCAGGGTAATTCTTGAAGGAAACAACGAAAAATCATTAAAACCACAAAAGCACCTAAAATTTAGGTGCTTTTTTTATAACGAAAAGAGGTTATATGTTAAATTCTTTATTTAATGTTATTTTTTATTCTTTATTAGGAATATACGTACTTTTGATAATTATTTTCTTATCGATTAAGAAAAACGTTAAAATAATAAATATAGTATTCGTTTGCTGTATTGTAATTTACGGAGTACTGAGAATATGCTTTTTAGGGATAACGTTAGACCAATACTCTTCTCTTTCGGAATGGGGTATATACGTTTCTACCGCCGTTATTTTGGCGGTTATTCTCGTTTTGGGGTTTGTGTTCGATAAAAAAAATAAAGTATCTAGCACAAAAACAATCGCTTATGCGGGGATTTGTATTGCCTTAGCATACGCTTTATCGTTTATAAAAATAGAATTTTTAGGCGGGTCGGTAACTCTTGCAAGTGCCATACCTATAATAATATACTCTTACATATTCGGCTCTAAAAGAGGAATATTTGCGGGAATTATTTTCGGGATTTTGCAATTTATACAAAAAGCCACCGTTTACCACCCCGTACAAGCATTATTAGATTACCCTATCGCTTTCGGAGCAATAGGGCTTTCGGGAATATTCGATAAAACAAAATTAAAACCTATAATAAAATTTATTTTGGGAAGTATTGTAGGACTTATGGGAAGATACGTCTCGCACGTTTTAAGCGGATATTTTGTATTCGGAACGTTTGCCGGATATTATAATTTTTCAAGCCCGATACTTTACAGTTTAGTATATAATATGAACGTTTTAATAGACTTGGGAATAACGCTTATAGTGGGAGTTATTCTATTCTCTTCTAAAACTTTCGTGAAAGAAACAGAAAAAATAAAATAAAATTATTCTTCTAAAAATTTTTGAGTTATATCGGCTACTATTTCGCAAATTTCCGCACAAGGACGCTTTTTATAATATTCTGCCGTTCTTTCTTCGGGTTTACACCCTTCCGTGTGAGAAACCCCTTCTAGTAAATCTCCGCAAATGACAGAGCCTATTTTTAGTTTAACTTCTTCACACGCTTTTTGTATAATAGAATAAATATGGGTTTTATTCTCCCCGTCTGATTTTAAAGCACCCAAAACCATAGCCATACCGGAAACCGCACCGCAAGTAAGTCTTTGACGGGCAAGCCCTCCGCCAAAACCTATGGAAATCTTTTTTAAATCTTCTTCTTTAATGTTAAGTTCGTCTTTAAATGCCAAAACAACCGACTCCGAACAATTAAGCCCTGTTAAAAATAACTGTTTTGCAATTTCACCTTTCGTCATATTAACTCCTATATTGAGTATACCACTTATTTATAAAAAGTAAAGGGGCGTTGCCCCTTTTTACTTGACAGCCTTGTCGCTACCAACAACTTGTTTTAACCAACGGGGCTAAGACCCCTTTAAAATTCAAAAAGCAAGGGGCGTTGCCCCCTTTTGTTTGACAGCCTTGTCGCTACCAACAACTTGTTTTAACCAACGGGGCTTAAACCCTTTAAAATTCAAAAAGCAAGGAGCGTTGCCCCTTTTTACTTGACAGTCTTGTCGCTACCAACAAATTGTTTTAACCAACGGGTCTAAGACCCCTTAAAATTCAAAAAGCAATAAACTTCGTTTACTGCGGACTGCACAGCTTTGCCTTTCCCCACCCTTGACGGACAAGTGCTCGGTAGCGATAGCGGACGAGAAGGAAGCAGTTTTCCCCTTTAAAATTCAAAAAGCAATAAACTTCGTTTACTGCTTCCTGAATAATATATGATAAGGGGGAAAATGATGAGCAAATTTATCTGCGACTTAACTTTTTGTAAGTTCGCACATCGATTAAAAACTTACGTTTCCCTTTCGACAATGATAATATACAACATTTTGTTTTTTTTGTAAAGCATTTTTACACGATTTTAAAAAATTTTTGAAAATTTTTAACAAATATTGCCTTTTTTTGGATATTATTGTTAATAATTAACATTTTTTGCTATTAAGTTTCAGCAAATTTTTACATTTCATAAAATTTTAATTGAATTTATATGAAAAAGACCCTGCTAGATAGCAAGGTCTTTTTAGTTTCAAAAGTAAGTTTAACTTACTCACCCTTAAACGGCAATAAATCAACGATTCTTGCACGTTTAATAGCGGAAGCCAAAATTCTTTGATGCTTTGCACAAACGCCTGTCATACGTCTAGGAAGAATTTTTCCTCCTTCGGTAACGTATTTTTTCAAAGTATTGACGTCTTTATAGTCTATACTTTCCGCTTTTGCTTGGCAAAACGCACAAACTTTTTTCTTTACGATTCTTTTAACGAATTTCTTACCCTCTTTATTTAGAGAAGCTTCTGCTTCTATCGGGGTAGCGTTAATATTTTCTTCCATTATTTATCTCCTTTCTTAATTAAAAGGGAAGTTGATTATCATCAATTACTTCCAACTGTGGACGTTCTTTTTTATCCGAAGTGGACGCTATTTCTTCTTCAGAAGAAGATTGAGCGTTTTTCGGCGTTAAAAATTCCACGTCGCTGGCAACGATATCGGTAACGTTTCTCTTTATTCCGTCTTTATCTTCATAAGAACGGGTTTGCAAACTTCCGATTACCGCTACTTTGTTTCCTTTCTTTAAATACTTACCGCAATTTTCCGCTCTGCCACGCCATACCGTTATATTGAAAAAATCGGTTTCACGTGTTCCGTCTTGAGAAGCGTAATCTCTCGAAACTGCTATAGAGAATCTACATACCGCTACACCGTTAGGCGTTTCGGTAAGTTCAGGGTCTCTCGTTAAATTGCCTATAAGAATAACTCTATTCATTTACTTTTCCTCTCTTATCTTTTGGTTATCAATCTTCTGACTATTCCGTCTGTGATACTTGCAACACGCTTTAATTCGACAACGAGCGTTTTTTCCGCTTCGAAAGTCATTAAAACGTAGTAGCCTTCAAACTTATAGTTAATGGGGTATTGTAATTTCTTTACTCCCCAACGGTCTATGTTCTCAACAGCTCCACCGTTAGACTTAACCAAATCTTCAAATTTCTTTACGATAGATTCTTTAGCTTCATCGGTTAAATCTACGTCAAGAACATAAAGCATTTCGTATTTCGTCATAATTTTTACCTCCCGGACTTATTCGGCTTGAAAACTAATTTCAAGCAAGGTTTTATTCTTTCAGTTTATTACGCAAACTTAAAGTTACAATATAATATCAAAATATTTGACCTTTGTCAATTATTTTTACGTTATTCGTTAAAAAGATGAGAAATTCCATCCCAATTATCTGCAATCTTTTGTAAAATTTTCGCAAAGGTTTTACTATACAAAGAACCGTAATTGCCGTCTTCAATCAATCCGCAATCGACTAATTGACGAATAGTGCAAGAAGAGAACGCTATCGTCTGCAAGGTGTTGGAAAGTTCCCCTATCTTGCAAGTTTTAAGACTATATCCCGTCGCATTTCCGTCTTCGTCAAACTCTCCGCTTGCAGAATAGAATAGCAATAAAGACGCTCCCGCACTACCGCTTAATTCATAAGTTCCGCTACCCGAAAGAGTAAACGAACCGTCGTCGTTCTTAACGTATTTTGCCTTGCCGGTCAAATTATTAGTAAAGCAATCGGTATCACCTACGATAACGGAAAGTTCCATATCGTTTATGGCTTCGCCCATTTCGGAAATCTTAACTTCCTTACTCCTTAAATCGTCTAAAATGTTGTTTCCTGTATCTTCTGTAATAACCGAGGAAAGTTTAACGTTTGCCATATCGAAACTTCCCGAAAGGTCGGAAACCTTAATATTGTCAAACGCAACACCCGTCGCTTCGCCTAAAATATTTTTTAACGTATCGTTTGCCCCGTTTACTACCGAGGAAAGTTTTACGTTTGCCATATTGAAACTTCCCGAAAGGTCGGAAATCTTAATATTGTCAAACGCAACACCCGTCGCTTCGCCTAAAATATTTTTTAACGCACTGCTTGCCCCGTCTAATACCGAGGAAAGTTTAACGTTTGCCATATCAAAGTTTCCAGAAAGGTCGGAAATCTTAATACTGTCAAACGCAACACCTGTTGCTTCCGCCAAAATATCTTTTAACGCACTGCTTTCTCCGTCTAATACCGAGGAAAGTTTAACGTTTGCCATATCAAAGTTTGCTAAATTTCCTACTGTTACTTCGTTAATACTGCCGTAAATATCAGTTAAAACAGATTCCAATTTCTCGCCAACATTTATTATATCGACAAGTTTTATATCTTCCGTATTGAACTGAGTTTCCAAGTCTTTTAAAAGAATTGCTCCACCTTCTCCGGTTCCCGAAACGGCAGTATTTATGATATCCCACAATTTCTTGTTGGCATCATACTGCTCTTGAGAAATTTTGCCTTCACCCTCACCTATATGAGAAGTTGTATATTCTTTTAATACGGTGGAAAGTTTTACGTTATCTATATCAAAACTCATTAAGTTAGTTACGGTTACATCATCAACGTCGCCGTAAATATCAGTTAAAATATCTCTTAATGTTCCGTCGATATCTATTATACTGCCGAGTCTTATGTTTTCGGTGCTAAACTGAGTTTCCAAGTCTTTTAAAAGAATTGCTCCGTTTCTACCCGTTCCATTAGGAACCGCACTATTGATAATGCTCCATAATTTTTGGTTCGCATCAAGTTCTTCTGCCGTAATAAGTCTTTGCCCACCCTCGCCGTCGGGAAGCATAGAATATTGGTCGTACTCGTCTAACACGGAAGAGAGTCTAACACTAGTTACGTCGAAATTTCCCAAATCTTGAAGGGTAACGCCATATATTTCGTCCTCGCCATAAACGTCAAAGAGAATTTCATAAAGGTCGGGATATTCTAAAGGAGGCAATACGTCTACTAAATAGATACTGTTTATACTGATAGTAGAAAGCATACCAACCGTTAAAGTCTCTGCAGTACATTTTTCTTCTTCTTCTTTATCTTTATTTACAGCACCTAATAAGATATTTATTAAAGAAGGGTTGTTTATAACCGAATTTATTTTAATGTTATCGGTATTAAAGTCAGAAGACAATGCCCCGATTGTAATTTCGGTCTTTTCTAAATTCAAAACGTCTGATAAAATGTTATATAACTCACCGTTGGTTGCTTCGTCATATTCCATAACGTCGTTTAATTTTATCAAATTAAAATCGAAGTCTTTTCCGTTAATATCTCCTATCGTTAAGGTTTCTCCCGTAGGTCTGGTTTCACCTACTTCCAAAATCAACGCACTGCAAACGACGTTAGCCATATCTATACCGATATAGTCTTTAAGAAGAATTTCATCGGTAGCACCTTCAAAGTCAAGTTCGTGGTTTTTTAAGAATCCTATGGTAAGTTCGTCTGCCGTCGGCTTACTTTCTCCGCCCGCCAAAACGATTGCATCGCATATGATATTTACCATACTTTCATCTAAATAATCTTTTAATTCAACGCCGTCTATATAGTTATTTATGTCGAACGAATTATTCTTTAAATCGCCGATTGTTAAGTCGTTGTACGTTGCAGGCTTTTCGTTTTCGCCAAAGTCGATAGCGTTATAAATCATTTCTAATACGCTGTTATCCGTAATGTACTCGCTTAATTTTATCGTGTTCAAGTAATTATCTATGTCGAAAGTGTTACTTGTTAAATCTCCGATTGTTAAGTCGTTATAACTTTCGGGCGGGGTGTTTTCGCCAAAATCTATAACGTTAAAAATCATTTCTAACACGGTATTATCCGTAATATATTCGCTTAATTTTATCGTGTTCAAGTAATTATCTATGTTTACGTTCCTTATAGAGTCAACGGTTAATTTACCGCCCTCTTCAACTCTTGCGATATCTCTTAAAAGTTTTATAGTGTCTTCATATAAACCTGCGAAGTCTAAAATTACACCGAGGTCTAAATTTCCGAGATTCTCATCCGAGAAAGCGTCGGTTATTGATTGTACCGTAAGCGTATCCGTTTCGTTCTCTAAGCCTGCAATATCTCTTAAAAGTTTTATAGTGTCTTCATCTAAACCTGCAAAGTCTAATACTCTTCCTAAATCCAAACTTTCTATATTGTCAAACTTATCGATTAGTTTTTCGGGCGTTAAAACTTCGTCCCCTTGTAATCCTACGATATCTTTTAAGAGTGTTATGGTATCTGCATCTGCTTCTACGTATTCTAAAACAGGAATTAAATCTATCGCTTCAAGATTAGAAATATCTCCCAAAGTCAACGTTTCAGTTCCTTTGTCTTTCTGTAAAGCTCCCCATATCATAGTTTGTAAGGCTTCTTCTATATCCAAAAATTCAAGAAGGGCTCCGATATTTAAATTGTCGGGGTTAGCCAAAGCATCGTTTACGACTGTTAAATTTAACTTTTTGCCGTCTTCTAAATTAACAACTTTCTTTAAAGTGTCTATCGTTCCTTCTTCTAAAATCGAAAACGATTTCAACACTTCTGCAATATCGATTCTATCTAAACTCTTAAGTATAACGTCTTTAAGTTCCATAACGGAAATTTCCGAAAGTGCGGGGAAATAAAGTTGCTTACTTAAACTTTCCGCTACTCTTTCCGTTCCGTTATATGCTTTTTTATAAGTAGAACCGTCTTTATAATAATACGCCTTTAAGTCTTCTTCTGTCGCAGAAGAGTCAGGGGCTTCCGTTTCTTCCCACTCGTTGAAAAGACCAAGATTTTCAAGTTCTGTTATAAGCGGTTTATTATCGTTGAATTTTTCTTCGACAACTTTTAAGGTAGCGGTAACTTTCACGCAATCGGTTATTTTGCTTAAATCTCCGCCTAAAAGTGCAACGTCTTTTAAAGCCTCTAAATCAAACTCAACTAGCCCGTCTAAACCAATGTCGTCAATTACGTCGTTTAACGCTTTTTCTAAAACGGGAACGTCTTTAACCTTTATTTGGTCTAAGGAAGAAAGTGCTTGAACAAGCGGTTGTTTTACAACGTCGCCAACTTCGGAAGTATCTACCCCCGCTAAATCCATATAGGTGGACATAGGTATAATGCACGTACCAACCACAATTACCAAAGGCAAAAGCAATACGCCCATAAACCAAATTATACAGTTTTTCAAGAAACGACATCTCGAATGTCTAAAAAGTCTTTTCTTTTGTCGTTTTGTTTTAGAAGCAAACTTTGCGTTTAACTTCTCTTCTACCTTGCTTATAGGTTTTTCTTGCTTTTTAGATTGTGCTTCGTTTTCTTGGTTGGTGGTTAAATTTTCATCAGCCATATCAGTGTTTCTCCTACATAATTTTTATTAAATATACAATATATAATATATACGTAGATATATGCTATCATACGCTAAAACATTTTGTCAATTATTTGATTAAATTATTTTTTTACTTTTTATACCAATAAGAAGAACCATACGTAATAAAGTAAGTTGCATTGGTAGTGGGGTTTGTTACGTCTATTAGCGTTCCGCCCGTATAATCCCAATTTTCCGTTACGTACCACCCCTCAGTATCTTCAAAAGTTATGCTAGTAATTGTAGTACACATAAAAGCACTACCACCTATAGTTTTTATACTATCTGCTAGCGTTACGTTCTTTAACGACATACAATTTTCAAATGTTCTTTCTTCTATTTTGTCTCCACTCGTTATATTTACCGTTTCTATAACATAGCTTAAAACACAAGCGATTTGTGATGCTGACATAGTAGCCGTTTTTACGCTTTCACCGAATGCTCTAGTACCTATATTCGTTGCACCGCTTAAAACTGTTACATTAACCAATGAAAAACAATTACCAAAAGCACCTACCCCAACGCTTTTTACGTTTTCCGGAACGACTATCTCCGTTATCCCTAAACCAGAGAACGCATAATCTCCTATCGTTTCAACACTGTTCGGTAGGGTAATTTCTTCTAACAAGAAACATGAATTAAAGGCATAATTCCCGATATTTTTTATGTTTTCGGGTATCTCTATGTTTTTAAGCCCAATACAATCGGAAAACACGTAATTCCCAATACTTGTAATTCCTGTTGGAATTTCTACATCTTTTAAGAAAGTACACTCTTTAAATGCATAATCGCCTATCGTTTTTACGCCGTTAGGTATATCTATGCTTTCAATATAAACGCAAAGCCTAAACGCCCCTTCACCTATATTAGTTACGTTTTTCCCTATTTTCGCACTCTTTAAATCTCTGCACTCTTTAAAAGCCCCTTTTCCTATACTCGTTACGGGTAAACCGTTATAGGTTGAAGGAATAATTATATCAATATCGGTGCAAGTACCTATTCCCGTAACCTCATATTCCGTACCATTATTGATTAAAGTATATTCTAATCCTACACTTCCCTGCGGTTCAAGTTTATACCAATAATCAGAACGATACGTAGACTTAAAGTAAGTTGCATTGGTAGTGGGGTTTGTTACGTCTATTAGCGTTCCGCCCGTATAATCCCAATTTTCCGTTACATACCACCCCTCAGTATCTTCAAAAGTTACACTTTGTAATTTAGAACAATTATAGAACGCATAATCACCTATCGAAGTAACGCTATTTCCTATCGTTACGCTTTGTAATGAATAACAATATTCGAACGCACAATTACCTATCGAAGTGACGCTATTTGGTATCTCTATACTTTGTAATTTAGAACAATTATAGAACGCACTATCACCTATCGAAGTGAC
>JAZLMI010000054.1:0-29634 GCA_045598545.1 Christensenellaceae bacterium
ATCTAAACTTCCGAAATGTGCGGTAAAAACGATTACGTGTGATCGTGGAAGTGAGTTTGCGGGTTGGAGAGAGATAGAAAAAGGGTTAAACTGTAATATGTATTTTGCAGATCCGTATTGTGCATGGCAAAAAGGGACAAACGAAAACTTAAACGGATTACTTCGAGAATTTTATCCAAAAGGAAGAAATCTTGAACGAGTTTCGGAAAAAACGTTAAAAAAGAATCTGGCGTTAATTAACGCCAGACCTAAAAAAGTATTACATTACCAAAAACCGGTAGATTTATTTAACTTTTTTCTCTCTAAGTGTTGCACTTAGTTTGACAATTCATCCTGTTATTTTATTATTTTGCGAATTCGGTGGCTCTCCACTCACGAATTACGTTTACTTTTATTTGACCGGGATATTCCATCTCTTGTTCAATCTTTTTAGCAATTTCTTTTGCCAAGAACAAAGTTTCGGCATCGTTAACCTGTTCGGGTTTAACCATTACCCTAACTTCTCTACCTGCCTGAATAGCGTAGCATTTTTCAACGCCCTTAAATCCCGAAGAAATCTCTTCTAACTTTTGCAAACGTTTAATATAATTCGTAGTAGTTTCTCTTCTTGCTCCGGGGCGAGCACCTGAAATAGCGTCTGCCGCAGCAACTAAAACCGCTTCGATAGATTTTGCCTCGACGTCGCCGTGGTGGGCAACTATAGCATTTACAACCGCATTGTTTTCCCTAAACTTCTTAGCAAGGTCTCCACCTATTTGCATATGAGTACCTTCAACTTCAAAGTCTACCGCTTTACCTATATCGTGTAAAAGTCCTGCACGCTTTGCAAGAGCGGGGTCTACACCGAGTTCGGTAGCCATAACTCCCGCTAAGTGTGAAACTTCTATAGAATGTTTCAAAACGTTTTGACCGTAACTCGTACGGAATTTAAGTCTTCCCAAAGTTTTAACTAGTTCAGGATGAAGTCCGAATACTCCACACTCGAAAGTAGCGGCTTCGCCCGCTTCCTTTATTTGTTGGTCGAGTTCTTTTTTAACTTTTTCTACGGTTTCTTCTATTCTTGCCGGATGAATTCTTCCGTCTTGAATAAGTTTTTCAAGTGCGATTCTCGCAGTTTCTCTTCTAACGGGGTCAAAGCCCGAAACTATAACGACTTCGGGAGTATCGTCTATAATAAGTTCAATTCCCGTAGCGTTTTCGAGAGTTCTTATGTTTCTTCCTTCTCTACCGATAATTCTTGCCTTCATATCGTCTGAAGGAAGGGGAACGGTAGATATGGTCATTTCGCTAGCCTGTTCGGTAGAACACTTTTGAATAGCAAGGCTTACTATTTCTTTTGCCTTCTTTTCGCCCTGTTCTCTCGCTTCGGACTCTATGTCCTTTACCATTCCTGCCGCATCACGTTTTGCCTCATCGGTAATAGCCAAAACGAGTTGAGCTTTTGCCTCTTCTTTACTCATCTGAGAAATCTTCTCGAACTCTTTAACCATCTTATCGTGTTGCTCGGCAATATCCGAAAGTTTTTTATCGAGTTCAGCTTGCTTTTCTCTCAAAACGTTTTGTTGACGAGCCGTTTCTTCGTTACGACGGTTTAAGTTCTCTTCCTTTTTGTCGAGAGATTCTTCTTTTTGGTTTAATCTGTTTTCTTGATTTTTGAGTTCGATACGCTTTTCTTTGGTTTCACGTTCGAAATCGTTTCTGATTTTCAGTTCCTGTTCTTTTGCTTCTAAAATAGCCTCTTTTTTAATATTTTTGCTCTCTTCCCTTGCGTCTTCGAGCATTTTTTCGGTGATTTTTTTAACGTCACCTTGTTCTTTTTTCAAAGACTTATTTTTTAACACACTTCCGACAACAGCCCCGATTATAGCAAAACATACCGCAACTGCGATAATTATTCCTATTGCAAGTCCGTCATTCATTAAGAACAGGGAGCTGTAATTACTTATTGGCATATATACGCCCTCCTGTTTATTTTTTTGACATTTTAAAGTCTGATTATTTATATTTTATAACAAAGCAAGTTAAAAGTCAAAGATTTATTAGGATTTATCTTCTTTTTTATCCTGTTTATTATAAAATGCTTCCAAAATTTTGTCGTGAATTTCTTTTGCAACTTCGGGATTATCTACAAGGTAAGTTATAGCCTTTTCTCTACCCAAAGCGAACTTCTCTCCGTTATAAGAGAAATTAGCACCGCTTTTAGCGATTATTTCATAATCTACGCCCAAATCCAAAATGCAACTCTCGTTAGAAATTCCTTTACCGTAAATAATATCGAACTCTGCCGTCTTAAACGGTGGAGCGACCTTATTTTTAACGATTTTAGCCTTAGTATGATTACCGTAAGCACCTTCGGTGTCTTTTAAGGCGTCGGATTTTCTTACGTCTATTCTTACGCTTGCGTAAAATTTCAATGCTTTTCCGCCCGCAGTAACTTCGGGGTTACCGAACATAACGCCGACTTTTTCTCTCAACTGATTGATGAATACTATAACGGTTTTGGATTTAGATGTGATTGCCGTAAGTTTACGGAGAGCCTGACTCATAAGTCTAGCCTGTAAACCGACGTGAGAATCCCCCATATCGCCTTCTATTTCGGCTTTCGGCGTAAGTGCCGCAACGGAGTCTACTACGACGATATCTACCGCCTTACTCGAAACCAAAGACGCAGTAATATCCAAAGCCTGTTCACCGTTATCGGGTTGAGAAACGTAAAGTTCGTCCAAATTAACTCCGAGTGCTTTTGCGTAAGTCGGGTCCAAAGCGTGTTCGGCATCTATAAAAGCGGCTATTCCGCCTGCCTTTTGAGTTTCTGCGATACAGTGAAGAGCGACGGTAGTTTTACCCGAAGATTCAGGTCCGTAAATTTCCACTATTCTTCCACGGGGAAGTCCGCCGACGCCTATCGCCAAATCCAAAGATAAACACCCTGTAGGAAGAACTTCGATAGAAGTATCTCCCGCACTTTCTCCCAAACGCATAATAGCACCTTTTCCGTATTGTTTTTCGATTTGTCCCATTACGCCTTCAAGTGCTTTTAATTTTGCTTCATCCATAATTTTTTCCTCTCAAATATTTTTTAAATTTTTTATTGCAAGAAACAGTGCCGTATTCTTTGCCGTTTCCGTAATATCTTCTCTATTTCCGGTAAAATTAAATTTATAAGTGTGAACGCCGTTAATCGTTCCTACCGCTATATAACAAAGCCCGATGGGTTTATTCGTATCGTCAGATTTAGGTCCTGCGATTCCCGTAGTCGCAATCGCCACGTTACAATTTTTGGTTCTCAAGAGTCCGACCGCCATTTCGTAGGCCACGATAGAACTCACGGCACCTTCTTTTTGTAAATCGCTTGCGGAAACGAAAAGCCTTTCTTTTTTAGATTGGTTACTGTAAGAAACTATACCTTCGTTCAAAAACTCGGACACTCCCGAATTTTTTATCATTTCAAAAACGACTCTTCCACCGGTAAAAGATTCCGCAATAGACAGTTTTAATTTTTTTAACTTTAATATATCGAACAGCCTTTCACTTAAAGTAGTATCGAATTCGGCGTATATATTATCTTTCAATCTTTTAACGACTTCCCTTATCGCCTCTCTTTTAGCCTGTTCTTCAATATCTTTATTAAAGAATAAAGTTACGGTGTAATCGTCATACTTTCCCTGTACTCTATAATCAAACCCAAAATTTTCCTTGTTATCTTTCAGTACGGAAAGTAAAGTGTTTTTATCTCCGAAATATTTAAGCGTTAATTTTTGAGATTTCAAATTAAACTTGTTTTCTATAAACGGCACGACGTAACTTAAAAACATCGGCTTAAACTCTTCTTTTCTATTCGGTAAAAACACTAAGGTAAAATCACTTTGATCCAAAATAAAACCTTGATTTTTACCCGCCAAGTTGGGAATAACCGAAGCTTCTATGGGCATTAAAGAAAAGTTTTCGAGATATTCTTCGTTTCTCTCTTTTGCAACGGCTTTTGCAAAACTTTTCGCCCGCTCGTTTTCAACGAACGTCGTATCGGTAACTTCCGAAATTATTTTTCTTATATCAAAAGACAAATTCTCATTGTCCAATATAAGAAGCGTATCCGCAGTATCTTTAAACTCTTCTACCCTTCTTCTAAAACCCAAATCGTCGGTTAAAGAAAGAATTTCAAGCGTATCTAATTCTATGGCACAGTTTGAAAATACGTCTAATATTTCCGAAAGTTCGCTTTTACCTTCCGTATGAAAGGTTATAAGTGCCGTTTTCATTTTCCTTCCTTTAATACGGAAATATTTTTAATTATACATTCCGTTCCAGAAACAATAGTTAAAAGTGCCGAAACCCCCAAAAGCACAACGCCTATTATATTAGTTACGTCGAAAACGGTCGGAGTAATTTCTGCTGTTATCAATAAGAACAAAATACTTAAATCGGTGAAAAACGTTTTTAACTTTCCGGATTTATCAGCCGCTATAACTTTTCCCTTGCCTGCGGCAACTAGTCTAAAACCGCTTATAATAAGTTCTCTCGCTATTATAACCGCAACAAATATTGCACAATACCACGGAAGAAGTATAATTCCGACGGGCGGAACGAGTAACACGATAAGGGCGGTAGACACTAAAACCTTATCGGCAATAGGGTCTAAAAACTTTCCGAAATCGGTAACCAAATTATATTTTCTCGCTATATATCCGTCCAAAAAATCGGTAACCGAAGCGAGTGCGAAAATAACCGCAGATATAATAAAGTTATACGGTATTACGGTTAGATAATAACACGCAACGAAAATCGGTATCATAATAATTCTTAAAATTGTCAATTTATTAGGTAAATTCATTATAGTCTCTCCCCGTAAAGGTCGTAATCGGAAAAACCCTTTATAACAACGTCGTAAGTTTGTCCTATTATACATTGTTCGTTTGAATAAAAATATATTCTGCCGTCAATTTCCGGAGCATTAAAATAAGCCCTTCCGTAATAGGAATTTTTTTCCGTTAAACCTTCTACGAAAACTTTAAATATTTTCCCTTCAAGTCGTTTATAATTTTCTTTAACTACTTGCTTTTGAACTGCGTATAGTTTTTTTAGCCTTTTATTTTTAATTAAGGCAGGAACTTGCTCTTGAAAATTATAAGACGCCGTGCCTTTTTCTCTACTGAACTTAAAAAACCCTGCGTTAAACAACTTGGCTTTTTTCAAAAATTCAACTAAGTTTTCAAACGCCTGTTCGGTTTCAAAGGGAAATCCCGTCATAAAAGTAGAACGTATCGCTATGCCGTTAATTTCTCTTTTCAATTTTTCAACGAGATTTAAATACCCGTCGAAAGTTCCCTTCCTATTCATTTTTTTCAAAACCACGTCGTCGGCGTGTTGAAAAGGAATATCTATGTATCTTATCATTTTAGCGTTACCTTGAAACTCTCTTATAAGTTCTTCGGTAACGTTTTCGGGATAACAATATAAAAGCCTTATTCCCAAAACGTTTGGAAGAGCGGAAAGCGACCTTATAAGGTCAGGAAGACTACTTTTCGGTTCTAAATCTTCGCCGTATTTCGTAGTGTCTTGGGCAACTAATATAAGTTCTCTGACTTTCCCCAAACTTTTTGCTTCTTCTATTAAGAGTTCTTTTTCAATCGAACGGTATGCACCCCTTATCGAAGGTATCATACAGTACGAACAACAATTAGAACACCCGTCTGCGATTTTCAAATAAGCGTAATCTTTCGTAGTTAATACTCTATCAATTAACTTTTCGTTTTTGGGTTTTTGTACGGCGTTTATCCTTTTACCCGAATAAATTTCGTCTATCACGCTTAATAAATTACAGTAATCGGAAACGCCCAAAAAAGCGTCTACTTCGGGAATTCCTTCCCAAATATCCTTTATAAATCTTTGGGACAAACACCCCGTTACTATAATTTTTTCAGCAACGCCTTTTATCTTATACTGAACTGCCGAAAATATTTCTTCGAAGGCTTCCTTTCTCGCACTTTCTATAAATGCACAAGTGTTAATGATAATAATTTCAGCCTGTTCTATATCGTTCGTGATAGTATATCTTTTAGATAATAAGGCTAGCATCTTTTCGGTATCTACCCTATTTTTATCGCACCCCAAAGATATTACGCCCACTGTTTTTGCTTTCATACTTACCCTTAAATCACAAGTCGGACATAGGTCCGAATTTGTCTTCAAATTCTTCTCTCGAAATTAAAACTCTTCTCGCCTTAGCACCTTCGTTACCCGAAACGAAACCTTTTCTTTCCATTATATCTACAAGCCTTCCCGCTTTTGCATAGCCTATACCGAAACGCCTTTGTAAAGCCGATATAGACACGGCGTTAAAGTTTACCGCAAACCAAAGTGCTTTTATGAATAAGTCCGAAGACTCTTCGTCCGCCTCTTCGCCGTCGTCTTCTATTTCTTCCGATTTCGGGCTAACCGACTTATCCAAGAAATCTTTCAATTCGTCGTCGAAATAACAAGCGTTCTTTTCTTTTATATAATTGACAATGTTATTTATCTCTCCGTCGGAAATCCAAGCACCTTGATACCTTTCGTATTCTCCCATTTCGTTGTTTTTATAAAGCATATCGCCGTGTCCCAAAAGTTTTTCCGCACCGCCTTCCGAAAGAATAGTATTAGAATCGGCAAAGTTAGTAACCTTTAACGCTATTCTCGACGGCAAGTTTGCTTTAATAGTACCCGTTATAACGTCTACGGAAGGTCTTTGCGTCGCCAAAACCAAATGTATGCCGACCGCCCTTGCTTTTTGTGCTATGGATAAAATTCTCGCTTCCATATCTTTCTTACAAGTATCCATAAGGTTAGAAAGTTCGTCGACTATTATTACTATTCTCGGCATTTTAGCGACTTTATCGTTCGCAACCGTTTGATTATAAACGTCTATATCTCTTATTCCACCGCACTCTTCTAAAACCTTGTATCTTCTTTCCATCTCGTCGTGAGCCCACAAAAGTGCCGCTAAGGCTTTTTGAGGTTGAGTTATTATTTCGTCTACCATTAAATGCGGAATATGTTCGTAAGGTCTAAACTCGTTACCTTTGGGGTCGACCAAAATAAGTCTTAATTCTTCGGGGCTATAACGCATAATCAAACTTACTATCATTACGTTTAAGCAAACGCTCTTTCCCGAACCCGTAGACCCTGCAACCAAAAAGTGAGGACCTTTGGCAAGGTTATCGGTAATGGCTTCGCCTACGATATTTTTACCTATTGCGAATATTAACGAACCCGGTTTACAAGGCTTATTTACAGTTTCTTCCAAAATACTCTTTAAGCCTACCGTAACTGGATGTTTATTTGCCACTTCTATTCCGACCAAATTTTTCCCCGGTATAGGTGCTTCTATTCTAACTCCGTTTCTAGATGCCAAACGCATACGGAAATCGTCGTCGTAATTAACTATT
Organism: Christensenellaceae bacterium; assembly: GCA_045598545.1. Classification (GTDB taxonomy): domain Bacteria; phylum Bacillota; class Clostridia; order Christensenellales; family Borkfalkiaceae; genus UBA1259. The sequence continues at coordinate 7,425 of JAZLMI010000054.1, forward strand.
TTACGCACGGGGACTCCCGCAGGCATCATAATTTCGTAACGGGTTACCGATGGACCTTGAACGTAACCTTGGGTTTCTACGTTTATGTGAAAATCCGCTAAGGTTTGCTTTATTATTTCCATATTCTCTTCGTGATTTTCTTCCGAAGAGTCTACGGCTTGAGAATAATTTTCGAGTAAATCTAGTGGCGGACGGAAATATTCCCTGTTTATAGGAATTTCCTTTTTAATAGGCTTTTCTTCTTCCGCTTTTTCTTGTTCGACTTCGGTACTTGAATTCCCGAAAACTTTATCTTTAAATTCATCGAACTTATTTGTAGAATTATCGTCCTTTGATTCGGCTCCAAATATATCTATAGAACGTCTTTCACGTATAACGGAAGGTGCAGGATTTTCATAGGTTTCGTTTTCTTCATGAATAAAAGGAACTTCTTTTTCCTCTTCAATTCCTTGATTTGAATCGGTAACTTCGGTATCAGACTCTTTAAACTCTCTGAATATTTCTTCCTTTTCATACTCTTCGTTAGAAGAAAAATCTTCTATCTCTTCGTTAGAAGCGTACTCGCTAAATTTATTCAAAGAATTAAAATTCTCTTCTTCATTAGGTTTATCGGTTTCTTCTTGATGGTCGATAAAAGGTATCTCTTCTTCTTTATCTTTATTATCTTTCTGTTGTTCACCAATCGGAGCGACGTAATCGGATACGGTGGGCGAAGAATAATCTTTATTTATAGTTTTTTCAACGTCTATTTCGGCAGGAGTTTTTATATACTCTATCTTGTTTTTTAAGTCTTCCGTATAGGTTTCGGTATAAGAAGACGCTATATTTAATCCGTCTTCAACTTTTTCGAATTTTACGTTCTCTGAAATTTTGGAATTTAATTCTTTTTTGGTTTTAAGTTCAAAATTTTCTTCCCCTGCAATAAAAAGTCTTTGCGTGGGTTTAGTTACGGATGTAACGGGTTCTACGCCCAAACTTTTTTCGCCTTCTTTTTCGTATTGTTCTTCGCCTTTTTCGGTATCACCCGATTCCTCTTTTACAAAAGAAGTTTTAAAAGGTTCTTGCGGTTTTTCTTTTGCCTTTTTGTTTTTAATAAAATTACGGACAAAAAAATAACCCATTACAAAAAAGAATATACTTAAAACGACTAAACTTCCTATTTCACTTAAAATGAAAGATAACCAGTAAGACACCAAAGAGGTGGCAACGCCACCTGCAGAACAAGTAGAAATCCCACCGCTCGCCGAATCGTATACGGAAGAAATATATCCCGAAAAGTCAAAATCTTGAAATTGTCTAAAAGTAGAAATTATTTGAGAAACTAATGCCAAGACAAAAAACATACCCGTTATAAGAAGTTTGTTTTTAACTTGCATTTTAATTTTCTTTCCCGTTACCAAAAGAACTCCCAATATGACAAACCAAATTAAAACGGCATAGGTAAAGTAGCCGAAAAGTCCCAAAAAGAAACTGTTCACGGCGACTCCTAATTCTCCGAAAACTTTTTCTCTCGTTATAACGCAAACAAGACACAAAAAAGCGAACAGTATTAAAACCACGCCAAGCGTTTCTCTAGTAAAAACCGATTGCTTTTCTTCTTTGTTTTTATCAGAACTACTCAAATTCTCTACCTCGTAAAATATTTCATTTTAGATTATACCAAAAATTCACGACCTTTACAATATTTTCAGGTAATTTTTTTTAAATATTTAAATATAATATATTATTATATAGAAAAGGCGGTGAAGAAAAATCTTCACCGCCAAAATTATCCGTTATTTTATTTTTCAGAAGATTTATATAACAATCTCCCGCATTGGTCACATTCAATAATCTCGCCGTTTTTAAGCCTACCTAATTCACTCATAGAAAGTTGCATATTGCACGCTCCGCAAACGTTATTTTTAACTTCAAACAATACGGGATATATTTTGTTCGCACGCTTTTTCAAATATCTTTCCATTAAATCGGGGTCGACTTTTTTCTTTAATTCTTCGAGTTCTTTTTCTATCTTTTCTCTCTCTCCTTGAAAAGACAATTTAAGTTCGCCGTATTTTTTAGCATTATCGGCATATTGAACCTGTGCCGCTCTCGTCGTCGCTTTAATAGTAGAATACTCTTTTATTATAGACTTAATCTCTTCGTCTATCTTGGAAATAGTATTTGAAAGCGATTTTATTTTAGCAACGACTTCGTCAATCTTTTTAAGTAAATAATTTATTCCGACTTCGTCCACTGCATCATCAGACGCTTTTAAAAACTCTTCCTGTTGCTCTTTTAACGCTTCTATCTCTTTTTTAGAAATGTCGTACTGTGCCATTAAGTCCGCAGACCTCGAATCAAGCTTATTTACGTTTTCTTCTACGCCGTCAAGATATTTTTTGGCACTAATCGCTTTTTTCCTTTCTTCGCTCCCCGAGAGTTCAATCTCGATTTTGCGAAGTCCTGCGTCCACATTTTGGTATTCAAGCAATTCTTTTATCATAGTAAATTCCTCCTACTTCTAACTTTTCTTATTTAAATCTTTGGTCTAAAAAGTACGTTAAATAAACGTCTTTAACCGAATTTGAAACATTTTGATAAAATTTATTAAACCCGTATTCTTCCGCTACGTAATGCGGTAACAATACCACGTTTTTCTCTTTTTCAATCAACTCTTTTATAACGTGATGTGGCATATCGGAAGTTACAACCGTATCGAAATCAAAGTTTTTTAAAAGTGTTTTTTCTGCATACGAAGAACCCGCCCCGCAAAAAGACGCTACCTTTTTTACTTTTCGATTTCCGTATTTTACAACGTTTTTTGTGCCGAAGTCTTTTTCGACTTTATCCACAAACTCATCAAGCGGAATTTCTTTAATAATAAACACTCTTCCGTATCCGCAAGAATTACCCATATCGGTTATAATTTCTTGCTCCTTTGCTCCTAAATTTTGTGCTAAATAATAATCTATTCCACGCTTCGCCGTATCTAAGTTAAGGTGCATCGAAATAACGTTTATCCCCTCTTTTACGGCGTTTAAAACGGGAGAAGTTATAGGGTCTTCAACACTTAGATTCTTTATCGGTAAGTATATAGCAGGGTGATGCGTAACGATAGTATCCGCCTTAAATAAAATTGCGTTTTTAACGGCTTCGTTAGATAAGTCTAACGAAAACAAAACCTTACTTACGTCCTTACCCGAATTTATTATTATACCGCTATTATCGTAATCGCCTTGTTTAATACACTCAAAAGATAAAGATAGCGGTGCTTCTTGTTCTAAAATCTGTAAAAAATCATTTAATTTATACATATTTTTTTAACCTTTCAACTTTTTTAAGCATTTCTTCTTTACTGCTTTTAGATATGTTTTCTCTCTTAGAATAAGACAAATATTTATCTATTTTTTCTTGTATCATAGCCTTAAAATCACAAGATTTCTCTTTTAAGTTGCTCCTTCCGAATTCTATTTCTTCTTGTGTTAAACTGTCTTTACCTTTACTTAAACATATCATATCGTAAAATTTTATTCCGCTTTTAAAAACGAAATCTTTTTTTACTTTATATCCGTTTTCAGTGCAAAAAACTCTTACTTTATCGCAATTTCTCATAGGTTGCAAAAAAAGTTTTTCAGGGAGATTTTTTCTTCTTTTAAGTATCGAAACTATCTCTTCTCCGCCAATGCCGGCAATTAAAGCCGAATCACAATCGGGGACAAAGTCAAACCCGTCCGAAACAACGGCACAAACCTTACCCTTTTCTATGTAGCGAAAAAGTAAATCTTTGGCTTTTTGTAAACTTTTTTCGCTTATATCGGAAATTATAACCTTATCGCACCTTCCGTTTTTTATCATTTCTTTTGCGATATAACCGTGGTCGCAACCTATATCGGCAAACGTCTTACAGTCTTCCAAAACGGAATATATTTTATTCAGCCTATCGGTCATATCAATCTAAAAAGTCTTTTAATCTCTTTGAACGGCTGGGGTGACGTAATTTTCTCAATGCTTTCGCTTCTATTTGTCTTATACGTTCACGGGTAACGTTAAATTCTTTGCCTACTTCTTCTAACGTTCTCGGTCTTCCGTCGTCCAAACCGTACCTTAATCTCAAAACTTTCTCTTCTCTTGGCGTAAGCGTATCCAAAACACCCAAAAGTTGTTCTTTAAGCATTGTAAAGGAAACTGCGTCTTGCGGTGCGGTACTCCTTTCGTCTTCTATAAAGTCGGAAAGATGACTGTCCTCTTCTTCGCCGATAGGCGTTTCTAAGGAAACGGGGTCTTGTGCTATCTTCTGAATTTCTCTCACTCTTTCGGGAGATATTTCCATTTCTACCGCTATCTCTTCGGCGGAAGGTTCTCTACCTAACTCTTGCAAAAGTCTTCTCGATACCCTTACTAATTTATTTATCGTTTCAACCATATGGACAGGAATTCTTATAGTTCTCGCTTGGTCTGCTATCGCTCTCGTTATCGCTTGGCGAATCCACCAAGTAGCGTACGTCGAAAACTTAAATCCCTTTTGATAGTCGAACTTTTCAACGGCTTTCATAAGCCCTAAATTACCTTCTTGAATTAAATCCAAAAACTGCATTCCCCTACCCATATATCTCTTTGCGATAGATACCACTAAACGAAGATTGGCTTCCGACAAAAGTCTTTTCGCTTCGTCATCTCCGTTCATCATACGCTTAGCGAGTTCGGTTTCTTCTTCGGGAGCAAGAAGGGGAACTTTACCTATATCTTTTAAATACATTTTTACAGGGTCGTCCATACTCACTTCTTTCAAAAGTTGGTCGTATAAATCTTTATCCCTTTCGTATTCGTTTATTACCTGAATTCCTTCTTCTTCGAACATTTTATAAACTTCTTCTAGTTCGTCAGGCGTTGCAGGAACTTTTTCAAGTTTATTGAAAAGTTGAGAAGTAGTTATACTACCGCTCTTTTTATACTCTAAAATAACGTCGCCCACAACAGTTAAAAGTTCGGCGTTTATTTCACCTTTTTTATGTTCGTCTTCTAATCCGAATTCTTTCAAAATATCGTTTTCCTTTTCTTCCATAAAGTTCCTCCTAAAAAACCCTTATAAGTCTTTTTCACGACAGTTTATTCTTGGTTTTTAATAAAACACTTATTTCTTTTGCTAATTCCCGTCTTTTTTCCGTATCCGTTTCGGAATTGAAAATAGAATTCAATTTGTTTATCTTTCTATCCAAAACGCCTACTTTTAATATCCGTATACAATCGTTAAAATATACCGCTTCGTCAAACCTTTTATTTAAATCGGATTCTAATCCCGCAATTCTTGAAAGTTCTCCGTCTTCTGACGATACCGATTCGTAAATATCGCTGAAACTCACTTGCCCTTTTTCTTTTAACTTATCCGATATATACTGCTGAATTTCTTTGTGAACGGGTAGAGAAAATTCAAGTTCGTCTATATTTTGTTCCAAAGCAAAAGGTTTATTGAATAAATACGAAGATAGTATATATCTTCCCGCAAGTACCGACTTATCTCCCGAATTATCCGTAAATTCGGGTGCATACTGAACTTTTATATCTTCTTCGGGGGTATTAGTGTAAAGTTCTCTCTTTAAGGTTTCAAACGTCGTTCCCGTTAAATCTCTTACTGTTTTTAACAAATCTTCCTGTTCGGAAGGAGAAGGACTTTCTCTTATAACTTTTATTGCGTTTACTATGAATTTTCTTTTTCCGTCTACTGTTTTTAAGTCGAAAGTTTTTTTAAGAATTTCAAGTTTGAAATCTATTAACGGCATAGCGTTATCGAGTAATTTTTTATATTCTTCCTTGCCGAGTTTTTTTATAACGTCATCTGGGTCGAACCCGTCCGGAAGAGATACTACTTTAACGTCTAATCCTTCTTCTTTTAATATTTCAAGCCCTCTTATAGAAGCCTTTTGTCCTGCGAAATCTCCGTCGTAACTTATAAATACCTTATCGGAATATCTCTTTATTATTCTCGCTTGGTCTTTGGTTAAAGACGTACCCATACTCGCAACGACGTTGTTAAATCCCGCCTGAGTTAAGGTAACTACGTCTAAATGCCCTTCGACTATAATAACCCCGTCTATACCGACTTCGTTTTTAGCCTGTTTCAGATTATTTAAATTAAAAAGCGTTTTGCCTTTTGAAAAAACCTGCGTTTCCCTTGTGTTTATATACTTTTGTTCTTTTATATCGTCTATTCTTCTTCCGTCGAAAGCAACGACGTTTTTAAACTGGTCTATCACGGGGATAATAAGTCTACCGCCCAAAAAATCAAAATATCTGCCGTTCTTAGTTCCAACTGCTCCCGAATTTACCATTTCTTCGTAAGTATATCCCTTACTTTTCAAAAATTCAGGCAATCCGTTAAAATCTAACGAAGCCCCCATACCGAATTTTACAACGGTTTCGGAAGTAAAATTACGTTTTAATATATATTCGACGTGTTTTTGTGCTTTTTCCGTTTTAAGATTCTTAACGTAAAACAGGGCAGTATCTTTTAATAAAGATAAAAGTCTTTCCTTTTTTCTTTTTTCTTCCTTTATTTTTTCGTCGTCTATTCTTATTTCGGGAAGCGGAATTTTGGCTCTTTCGGCGAGAAGTTTTACGGCGTCGGAAAAATCAAGCGATTCTATTTCCATTATGAATTTTATAACGTCGCCAGATTGATGACAGCCGAAACAATAATAAAACTGTTCTCGTTGGTTCACGCAAAAAGACGGAGTCTTTTCGTGATGAAAAGGACACCTTCCCCAGTAACTTCCGCCCTTTAATTCCAAAGGAACGTATCTCGATACCGTTTCTACTATATCGCTTTTGCTTTTAAGTTCTTCTATAAACTTTGCGTCAAACCCCTTCATTAGTTTCCTATAATTATAACTCCCATTTTTTAGGAATAAAAAGTTCGGTAAAATTCTTTACAACAAAAGAATCGCTCATACTCGATATATAGTCGCATAAAACTGTATCTATATCGAATTTATCCAGTTCTTTTTTGTTAAATTCGGGAAGTTTATCCACGTTCTGCTTATAATATTCGTAAAGTGCGGAAATCATTCTGTCCGCTCTCGTTTCTTCGTCTTTGAATATTTTATCGCCGTAAACTCTTTCAAACAAAAACTTTCTAAGTTCGTTAGTGGCTTCCCCGATATCCTTTTCCATTTCGACTTTGTTCTTTCCGTCGCTTTCTTTATATATAGACATAATCATAGTGTTTATTCTCTTAGAAGACCTTGCTCCCAATACGTCTATTAAATCTTTCGGCAAATCGTTTACGGTAATAAATCCGCCGTCTATCGCATCGTCTATATCGTGATTTATATAAGCAATTCTGTCCGCTAAAGAAACTGCCTTACCTTCCAAGGTTTTAGGATTGCAATCGGATTTATGGTTAACTATTCCGTCCACGACTTCTCTGGTAAGATTAAGTCCTCTACCTTCGTGTTCAAGATAGTCTACAACCCTTCCCGATTGAAGGTTATGTAAAAAGCCGTTGGGACTAAGTCTATTCAATATTCTCTCTCCAGAATGTCCGAAAGGAGTATGCCCCAAATCGTGTCCCAAAGCAATGGCTTCCGTCAAATCTTCATTTAAAGAAAGGGCTCTTGCAATCGCTCTCGCAATTTGAGAAACGTTTAACGTGTGCGTAAGTCTTGTTCTATAATGGTCGCCTTCGGGAGAAAAGAAAACTTGCGTTTTATTCTTTAATCTTCTGAAAGATTTACTATGGATAATTCTATCTCTATCCCTTTGAAATTCGGTACGCATAGGACAAGGCTCTTCTTCTTTAAGTCTTCCGACGGTATCTTTACTTTTGGTCGCATAAGGCGACAAAAACATTTCTTCTATTTTTAAAGTTTTATCTTTCATATATACCCTTTTAGTGAATAAATTTTAATTATTCTACATATATTATTACTCTATAAAATTAAAAAACCCTTTTTTTACAAAAAAATTTTTTAAGCCGTTTCTTTTTATCAAAACGGCTTAATTTTTATAACATCTTTTTTAAAAATTGTCCGGTATAACTTTCTTCTACTTTTGCTACCTCTTCGGGTGAACCTTGGGCAATTACCGTTCCGCCTCCGCTTCCGCCTTCCGGACCTAAATCTACTATATAATCTGCAAGTTTTATTACGTCTAAATTATGTTCTATAACCACTATGGTGTTGCCCGCTTTTTGCAATCTTTGTAGAACGGTGCATAATTTATCGACGTCGTAAGAGTGAAGCCCTGTCGTCGGTTCGTCTAAAATATAAAGGGTTTGTCCCGTTCCTCTTTTAGCGAGTTCTGTCGCAAGTTTTACTCTTTGTGCTTCGCCTCCCGAAAGAGTGGTGGAAGATTGCCCTAATTTTATATAGCCAAGTCCTACGTCTTTTAATGTTTTTATTTTGTTATAGATAGACGGGAAAGACTTAAAAAAATCACAAGCCTCGTCCACCGTCATATCCAAAACGTCGGCTATGTTTTTACCCTTATACTTAACTTGTAACGTTTCTCTATTATATCTTTTACCCTTACATACTTCGCACGGTACGAACATATCGGGTAAAAAGTGCATTTCTATCTTTATAATTCCGTCGCCTTCGCAATTTTCACATCTTCCGCCCGAAACGTTAAAGGAAAATCTACCCGATTTATAACCCCTTTCCTTTGCGTCGGGAGTTTGTGCAAACAAATCTCTTATTTGAGAAAACACACCCGTATACGTCGCAGGATTGCTTCTCGGAGTTCTGCCTATCGGGGACTGGTCTATCGCTATAACCTTATCGAAATATTCTACGCCTTCTATCTTTTCAAAATTCCCTTCCTTTATCTTTGCACCGTTAAGTCTTGTCGCTAACGTCGGATATAAAATTTCGTTTACCAAAGAACTCTTTCCCGAACCCGAAACACCCGTTACCGCAGTAATTAAGCCTACGGGGAATTTTACCGTTATATTTTTTAAGTTGTTTTGTTTTGCACCTATTATTTTAAGCCATCTTCCGTCGGGAGAAAATCTCTCTTTCGGAACTTCTATTTTTCTCCTTCCCGCAAGATAATCTCCCGTTATTGAACGAGGCTCGTTCATTATGTCTTGTATACTCCCAGAAGCCACTATTTCACCGCCGTGAACTCCCGCCTTAGGACCTATATCGACAATAAAGTCCGCCGACCGCATAGTATCTTCATCGTGTTCTACGACTATCAAGGTATTGCCCAAATCTCTCAGTTTTTTAAGGGTATTTAACAGTTTTTCGTTATCCCTTTGATGAAGACCTATACTCGGTTCGTCTAAAATATACAAAACACCGGTAAGTCCGCTCCCTATTTGAGTGGCAAGCCTTATCCTTTGTGCTTCCCCGCCCGAAAGAGTAGAGGCACTTCTAGACAAAGTAAGATAAGAAAGTCCCACGTCTTTTAAAAATGTTAATCTCGCTTTTATCTCCTTGATAATGGGTTTTGCTATCAAACTTTGAGTAGTCGAAAAAGTTAAAGCGTCTATAAAATCGTAAAGGTCAGAAACCGACATTTCGGTAAGTTCTGAAATGTTTTTACCGTTTATGGTTACCGCAAGTGCTTCTTTTTTAAGTTTCTTGCCGTGGCAAGTTGCACACTCCGAAACAGTCATATATTTTTGTATTTCGGTTTTAGTATATTCCGAAGTGGTTTCTCTGAATCTTCTTTCCAAATTAGGAATTATTCCTTCCCATTTAGAATCAAAACTCGTATTAAAAGTTTGAGTTTTATATTCCATACGGATTTTTTCGCCTTTACTTCCGTATAAAATGATATTATAAATATCTTTGGGCAAATCTTTAACGGGGGTATCGAGCGAAAACCCGTAATGGCGGGCAAGAGAAGAAAAATTCATTTCCGCCATTTTGCCGTCGCCGATATTCCAACCTGTTACCGTCATAGCACCTTCTCTTAAAGAAAGATTAGGGTCTTTGACTATTAGATTCTCGTCTATCTCTTCTTTAAAACCTAAACCGTGGCACTCGGGACAAGCACCGAAAGGATTGTTAAAAGAAAAAAGTCTCGGCTCTATTTCCTCTATACTTATTCCGCAATCGGGACAAGAATATTTGGTGGAAAAAAGAGTGCTTTCTCCACCGATTTTCTCTATCAAAACAAGTCCGTCCGCAAGTTTTAACGCCGTTTCCAAAGAATCCGTCAAACGTTGCTCTATGCCTTCTTTAACTATAAGCCTATCGATTACTACGCTTATATTGTGCTTTTTGTTTTTATCTAACTCTATGTCTTCCGAAAGTTCGTAAATTACGCCGTCTACTTCTACTCTTACGTAACCGCTCTTTCTATAACTTTCCAGTTCTTTTTTATATTCTCCCTTTTTACCCCTTACTACCGGTGCGTTGACTAAAATTTTAGTGCCTTCTTCATATGTCATAATTTTATCGGCTATTTGGTCCACTGTTTGACGCTTTATTTCTCTACCGCATTCGGGACAATGCGGAACGCCCACTCTTGCAAACAAAAGCCTGAAATAATCGTATATTTCGGTTACCGTTCCAACGGTAGAACGAGGGTTATGCGAAGTCGTTTTTTGGTCTATTGAAATCGCAGGAGATAAACCTTCTATCATATCTACGTCGGGTTTTTCCATCTGCCCCAAAAAAAGACGTGCGTAAGAAGATAAACTCTCTACGTAACGCCTTTGACCTTCGGCGTATATAGTGTCGAAAGCAAGCGTACTCTTTCCGCTTCCCGAAAGCCCCGTAAACACCACGAGTTTATCTCTCGGAATTTTAACGCTTACGTTTTTTAAATTGTTCTCTTTTGCTCCACTAATTATTAAATAATCATTCATAACTATTTTCTCATCTTCGCTTTTAATTTCGCTATCGTATCTCTTATCTCGATACATTGTTCAAAATCCAAATTATTAGACGCAATTTTCATCAACGCCTTTAATTTCTCTATTTCTTCCGGAATATCCGCCATCTTTATCTCTTTGGTTCTATCCGCTTTCTTTGTTATTTCCAAAGTATTTACAACCGCTTTTTGTATGGTTTTAGGCACTATTCCGTTCTTTTTATTGTATGCGTCTTGAATTTCCCTTCTTCTTTTTGTCTCTTCTATCGCACGCTTCATACTCCCTGTAACAGTATCTGCGTACATAATAACTCTACCTTCTGAATTTCTAGCCGCTCTTCCTATCGTTTGTATAAGCGAAGTTTCGCTCCTTAAAAAACCTTCCTTATCCGCATCTAAAATAGCGACCAAAGTAACTTCCGGAAGGTCTAATCCTTCTCTTAAAAGATTTATTCCGCAAAGTACGTCGAACTCTCCGTTCCTTAAATCGGATACGATATCGATTCTTTCCATAGTATCGATATCGCTATGCATATATCTTACTTTTACGCCGTTTTCTTTTAAATATTCGGTTAAACTCTCCGCCATTTTTTTGGTAAGCGTAGTAATCAAAACTCTGCCGTGCTTTTCGGTTATTTTGTGTATTTCTATAAGTAAATCGTCCACTTGATTTTTTGTAGGTCTAACCGATATTTCAGGGTCTAATAAGCCTGTCGGTCTAATAAGTTGCTCTACAACTTGTCCCGCTTCGTTCAATTCGTAGGGGGCGGGCGTTGCCGAAGTACATATAATCTGTCCTACTCTTGCATCAAATTCTTTAAATGTTAAAGGTCTATTGTCAAACGCCGATTTTAATCTAAACCCGTATTCTACAAGAGAAGTTTTTCTAGACCTATCCCCGTTAAACATTGCACCTATTTGCGGAATAGTCATATGAGATTCATCTATAAATGTAATAAAATTTTTGGGGAAATAATCTAAAAGCGTAAACGGCGGAGTACCGACTTCTCGTCCGTCAAAATATCTACTGTAATTTTCTATACCTTTACAATAGCCTATTTCTTTCATCATCTCTATATCGTAATCGGTACGTTGTTGCAGTCTTTGTGCCTCTATAAGTTTTCCCGAATCTTTGAAAAATCTAACCTCGTCGTCTTTATCTTTTTCTATAAAACAAATCGCATTTTTTAACTTCTGCTCTTCTACGGCGTAATGGCTTGCAGGGAATATTACGGCGTGTTTAAGTTCGGAAATAACTTTACCCGAAACAAATTCCGCTTCGTAAACTTTATCTATCTCGTCGCCGAAAAATTCCACTCTTATAATAATTTCGGTATTAGAAGAAGGAAATATATCTATCGTATCTCCCCTTACCCTAAAAGAAGAACGTGAAAAATCAACGTCTTTTCTACTGTACTGAATTGCAACCAGTCTTCTCATAAGTTCATCGGGAGAAATTTTGTCGTTAGGTCTTATGGATACGGCTAATCGGTAATATTCTTCGGGAGCCCCCAAACCGTATATGCAAGAAACCGATGCAACTACTATTGTATCCGTTCTTTCTGCCAAAGAACAAGTTGCCGAGTGGCGAAGTTTATCTATTTCGTCGTTTATGGCAAGGTCTTTTTCTATATAAGTATCGGTAGACGGAATATAGGCTTCCGGCTGATAATAATCGTAATAAGAAACAAAAAACTCCACTCTGTTTTCGGGAAAAAATTCTCTGAATTCGTTACATAATTGAGCGGCAAGAGTTTTATTGTGAGCAATAACTAACGCAGGGCGTTGCACTTTTTCTATAACGTTAGCCATAGTAAAAGTTTTCCCTGACCCCGTAACGCCGAGTAAAACTTGCGTTCTTAATCCGTCGTTTATCCCTTCGACAAGTTTTTCTATCGCTTGCGGTTGGTCGCCCGTCGGCGAAAAATTTGAATGAAGTTTAAAATTTCTTTGTTCCATATATTTAGTATACCACAAAATATTTCTAAAATAAATGATAACGCCCTTTTTGTTTTAAAATTAACGATTTTTTTAACTTTCGCATATTATACTATAACGACACAAAGGAGGAAATTTTTATGTGCTGTTTATTTGGAAACTTCTCTAATTGTGGCAATAGAAACGCCATAGTAAGAGGTCCGAGAGGTCCTATGGGTCCTGTCGGTCCAAGAGGCCCTATCGGTCCACAAGGTGCAACGGGTCCCATCGGTCCGCAAGGTCCTATCGGTCCGCAAGGCTTAAACGACGCCGTATATGCCGGTGTAAATACCGCAAGTACGGTTGCCACGGGTGCGATTATTCCTATTGCACAGTTAGGTATCACGCCTACGAGTACGCTGACCGTTTCCGCTAACGCTGTTAACCTTCCCGCAGCGGGAACTTATCTCGTATCTTACTTCGCAGACGGTTCGGTTACTACCGGAAACTTATCTACGAGTTTATATTTAAATAATGCACCGATTGCAGGAGAAACCATAACCCAAACGAATACTGCGGGTTCTTCTTCTGCCGGAAGTAAAACCGTGCTTATAACAACTACTGCTCCCTCAACGTTATCTTTATATAACACATCTTTAGACACGGCAACTTTATCAAGTGCTTCTCTAACGGTAGCAAGAGTTTCTTAAAAATATAAAAATACCGTCCGATTTTTTCGGACGGTATTTTATGATTTATCATTAACCTTGGGTTTCAACTTGCACTTCCCCTTTCTCGTCTACGAAAACCGATATGCTTCCAACGGTATCCGTTCTATAAATTTTACAGTTTGGCGAAATATCGTTTATCCTATACAAAACTTCCGCCGACGGGATAGATTTATTCCCCGTAGATATAACTGCATTTTTAGGATTTATTTTAGATAAAAACTTACTCGAAGTAGCACCGCCTTTCCCTTCTCTTGAAACTTTTAAAAAATCCAAGTCTTCAAGAACGACGTTTCTACCGGCGTGAGAATAAAGCCTCAAGTTATAGTTAGTTAAAATTTCGTCTTCTTGTCTTTCGCCCACATCTCCCGTAAATAAAAATCTAATACCTTTATATTCTAAATATAGCACCATAGAACTACTGTCTATATCGCTTTCGGAAGGATTTTCGTTGCCGTTTAGATTAGAACAATCGCAAAGCAAAAATACCGCAGAATAATTTTCGCCTGAAATCATATCAAACTTATTAACTTTTTTCGTTTCAATTTTGTCTTTTTCTAATAGAGAAATTATAGAGTTATATTCCGGAAAATTTTCGGGAGTTAAAATATTATTAACGTATGCACATTTGATATTATATGAATTTATAATAGAAATTGCGTTGCCTATATGATTGGAATCCGAATGAGTCAATATTAAATAGTCTATATCTTTTACGGAATAAACTTTTAAGGCTCTTTCTATCGTTTTCAAAGTCTTATCGCTTTTTTTACCGCAATCTATAAGCATATTCTTTCCGTCGGGGAAATGAATAAAAATCGCATCTCCGTCTAAAACGTCTAAATAATGGACGGAAAAGCCTTGGAAATATTTTACGGCATATTGCTTATCTGTTTTAGAACAAGCACAAAAACAACAAATCACGAAAGATAGCAATACTGCCAAAACTCTTAATGTTCTTCTTTTGTTCAACCTTATTTACCGTGCTTTCTTTTTGGGGTGTTTTAATTGTTCTATTTTATCCTTGATTTCGGGAACGGCTTTCAAAGCATATTCATAACCTATTTTATACATTTGTTTGCCGTACTTAAAATCGGTGGACTTATAATTTTTCAAATCGGGTTTTATCATAATGTCCGAAAAATCGTAGCCTTTTTTCCAAGGTTCTTTTACTTTTCCAGAGTACGTCGGAAAAATTTTACTTAATAAACTCGGTTTTGCTTCGTAATTTCTTAAATCTATTCCAACGACGTAATCTGCACCCATTTTTTTAACTAAGTCCGCAGGAACGGAATTTGAAAAAGCACCGTCTACGAATCTATCATCGCCTATAACCACAGGCTTAAAAAAGGGCGGAAAACAAGAAGACGCACATAACGCTTTAGCAACGCTCCCTTTATCGAAAACCCACTCTTTACCCTCGGTAACTTCGGTCGCAACAGCCTTAAACGATTTTTTTAAGTCTTCTATGTTTTTATGCCCGATATTTCTATCTATAACGTTAAAAAGTCCGATTGTATCCATTCCTATCATTATGGTACTTTTTATTTCTTTTTGGTCTACTTTATTTAAAAGTTCTCCTATCTCTTCAGAAGAATACCCGTCTGCATAAAAAGCACCTATAATACTCCCTATACTAGTACCCGCAACGTAATCGAAATTTATACCGTTTTCTTCAAAAGCCTTTAACGCTCCAAGTTCGGCAAAACCTTTCGCCCCGCCCGAACCTAACGCCAAACCGAGTTTTACTTCCCTTGGCTTTTTCCTAAATAACCACGCAAAAAACCTTAACACTGTTTATTATCCTTTTTACCTTTTGATATCTTTATTATAGTTATAATTAAGAGTATTCCCGCAAGGACGAAAAGTCCCCATAAAATATAATCTAAATACTCTTTAAATATTTCCGAAAGCACCGATATTATAAGCCCCGCAATTAAATTCCCAAACGCTATCGGTAAAACTGCGTCTTTAAATTTTAAATCCAAAAATACGGCTATTGCCGTTCCCGTCCAAACGCCTGTCATGGGAAGAGGTATGGCTACAAAAATAAACACGCCTAAAATCTTTTTAAATCTTTCAGATAATCCTTTTTTAGCGGTGTTATCTTGTTGCTTTTTTAAAGTGTCTTCCGCCTTATCTTGAAAATAATTTTCCACCTTTACCGCAAAGCCGTTAAACCATTTTATTTTCTTTAACAATTTTAATATCGGCTTAAACAAAAAGTAAATGGGGATAAATACTAAGGTAGACCCAACGTAAGCAAGAATAAAGGCTTCTAAAAAAGAAAAGCCTATACTACGGGCAAAAACTATCCCACCCCTTAATTCTATTAACGGAATTAAAGACATAATAACCGTTCCGAAAAATTTGCCGAAAATTTTAACTAAAAAAAGTTTCATAATTAAACCTAAAAATAAATTTGCTTTTTTTATAAATATAAGTATAATATAAAGGCAACAAAAAATCAAGCGAAAAGGAAACTTTATGACAACTCAACAAATGCTTTCCGGTTTTAGGAAAGGCATAGAAAAATACAAATTGATTAAAGACGGAGACAAAATAGCCGTAGGGCTTTCGGGCGGAAAGGATAGCGTTACCCTTTTAAAACTTTTATCCGAATACCAAAAATTTTCTCCCGAAAAGTTTGAACTTATAGCAATAACCGTGGATTTAAAATTCAACGGAAAAGAAGGAGACTTTTCGCTTTTGGAAAATTTTTGCACTAAAGAAAGTATACCGTATTTTATAGAAAAAACGGATATAGGGCAAATAGTGTTCGACGTAAGAAAGGAAGAAAATCCTTGTGCTTTATGTTCTAAAATGAGAAAAGGTGCTTTATACGAAAAAGCAAAAAAAGAGGGGTTTAATAAAGTCGCTTTAGGACACCACTCGGACGACTTGATAGATACTTTATTTTTATCTTTATTTTATGAAGGAAGACTATCTACCTTTGCACCTAAAAGTTTTTTAGATAGAACGGGCGTAACTTTAATAAGACCTATGATTATGCTAAAAGAAGGAGATATCTCCTCGTATTCTGAAAATTTACCCGTAGTAAAAAGCAAATGCCCCGCAAATAAAAACACAAAAAGAGAAGACGTTAAAAAGTGTGTGGCGGAAATTTCGAAAAAAATTCCAAACGTAAGAGATATGGTGTTTACCGCTCTTATTCACCCCGAAAGATACAACCTATTCGATAAATACGAAAAAGAAATAGACAATATATAAAAATTCCGTTACGGATTTTCCGTAACGGAATTTTATTTATTCTATTTCAGTCGCTCTAACTATATCCTTATCGGTAAACACGTCCGTTTCGTCGGTACTGTGAGTAGAAAATTCCGATATTATAGCACCTTTACTTCCGGCTTGAAACCAATGTTTAGTGTTAGGCATTATAGTATATTGTTCGCCTTCTTCCAAAATTACTTCGTGATAAACTGTAACGGGCGTTTCGGGAATAACTCCGTGAATATCTTCCTTTTTACCTTCGCCTGAAACGTAAAGATAAACTTTTCCGTAACGGCATCTAAAAGTTTCTTCTTTTCCTTCTTTGCCGTTAGTTTCCACGTGCCAATGTTCGGGACAAGTTTGATAAGGATATAACGCCATTTCTTTTGCACATACCCTATCGGTATTTACGTAAGTCAAAAGTTGAAGACCTACTTTTTCCAATTTCCCCAAACCAAAATCAGCAATTTCAATCTTATTTGCTTCTTCTTCGGTAATTTTTATTTTTGCCTTTTTAAACATCTTACAAACGTATTTTACGTTCTTTTCATAATCGCTTTTCGTTATCATAAAGTTCTCCTTTTAAATAAATCCTTTACTTTTAATATTTCTGCTTTTTCTTTCATACCGCTTACGGCGTCGGGCTTAGAAAGTGCCATAGTCGCACAAGAAGACCCGAATTCCAAAATTTCCTTATCGGACATTTTTTCATATATACCTATCAAAGACCCCGCACAAAAAGCGTCGCCCGCCCCCGTAGTTCCTTTGATGTAACCTTTCGGGAAATCAAAAGAAGGAACTTCTACGTATCCGTTATCGGATAAACATACGCCGACTTCGGGCATATGTATAATTACTCTCTCTCTTACTCCCAAAGATTTTAATTTCTCACAAATCTTTTTAAGATTTTCTCGCTTCGGTTCTATACCCGCTAAATTACCGCCTTCGATTTCGTTTATAATCAAGTTGTCGGTATATTCTAAACAAGGCAATACGTTTTTATATCTTAAACTGTTTTCAGATACCAAATCTATAGAAGTTTTTATTCCTTTCTCTTTCGCCTTTTTTAATATCTTCAAACCGTCGCCGTTATCAACTTTTTCCAAAAGCAAAAAATAGCCTAAATGCAACATATCCACATTGAGAGATTTAAAATCGATATCGTCTAGCCCGAAATCTGCACTCGCCCCGGGGTATGTAAAAAAGGTTCTTTCTCCGCCTAAAATACTCATTACGTCGGTAAAACTCGTTCTATCTTTAGAATATACTATTTTACTTACGTCTACTCCGTATTTTTTCAATTCGCTTATAACGAATTTACCTTCGTCGTCACTGCCGATTTTACCCAAAGCATATATGTCTATATTTTTATCTATTACTTTTAAATCTACCGCAACGTTGGGAACGCATCCCCCTACTGCTTGAGATAAATTTTGTATTTGAGTAAGTTCACCGGATTTAGGAAAAGCCTTTATTTCATTGATTTTATCGACTAAAATACTTCCTGCAACGGCAATCCCTTTCTTCATACTCTAATCTCCTTATTGTTGATTTTATCTACTTCAAGGATTACTTCGCTTAAAGACTTACCACTCTTTAACTCTTTATATATCTTATCTATTAAATCAACGTATTTGCCTTGATAATCGGAATAGGTTTTTAACGTTTCCTTAACCCCGTTATTTTTAGCGAATTCAAAGAGTTCAACACTGCTTTCGTCGTCTTCGGGATTAAAGAGCATTCCCGCAGAAATACCGATACAAATATAACTTGCATCTACGTTATGTTTTTCGCAAAGTTTAAGAGCCCCGACAAGTCTATCGTTAGAACCTAATTTTCTCTTAGTATCTTTCCCGACTCTCTTAACGGTATCTGCTAATTCAACGTTTTGGAAACGGTATAAAAGATTATCGGCGTGATCGATTAACATTTGAATATCTACCTTGTTTTCCTTTGAAATAGCGTTAGCACTTTGAATTAGTGCTTTATAAGCACAATATCTTATATCAAAATCCTTCTCGGTTTCATAAACGTATGTATAATTTCTTAAATATCCCAAATACGAAGAAAGTGCGTGGCTCATATTATGCATAAATAACTTCCTTTGTATAAACAAATTAAACGGGGAATAAGGATATAAATTTTTTACGTCCGTAGGAACTTCTCCCCTAAAGGCATCTTTATCTACGGGAAGTATATTGTAAGGTTCTACACAAACCTTTAACGGATTGCCTTTCTTTTTCTCTTCGGTCATAACGGGAACCATTCTCCCTATACTCGCTTCGACAAAGCCTATCTCTTTATCTATTCTGTCGGCAAACTCGGGAATTTCGTTTTTAATTAACCCTTTCAAAAATTCATCCGCTCCTATCAAATTTTCACAAATTATAATATTGAACGGTTTACAATTTCTTTCAAATCTCTTTTTTAACCCTAGTGATATGGGTTTTGCGATAAATTTTAAAACGTTAACGCCTATTGCAGTCGCCATCATATCGGCAGACGCTATCTCTTCGGACACGAGTTCGTTATCCCTTCCGTCTATGCCGTAAACGTTTTTCACTTGCATTTCTTCGGTATTTTCAGTAGTTACTATCTCAACCGGATATTCTTTATCCTTATTAAGTCTATCTACTACTTCCATATTAACGTCTATAAACCCGACTTTATACCCCGCAATAGAAAAAGATTGCCCGATAAAGCCACGACCTATATTCCCTGCACCGTACATTATAAATTTCTTCATAATAAAATTCTCCTAATTTGTTTATAATATTTTATATATTGTATTTATAACAATCAATGTGTCGAAACACTCTTTAAATGCAAGAGGTTTCCCACAAAAAGCAAGAAACCTCTTTTTTACTTGTTTTTTATTTCTTTAACGTTTTGTCCTTATCTATTAAAGCGATTACGCTAACCCCTGTAAGTCTTTCCATTTCTTCCCTGTCTTTAACCGTATTATCAAGTAGGTATATCAAGAAGGTTATAACCGTAGAAAGAACGAACCCTATCGCTGCACCTATAATTATGTAATTAGTATAGTCGTACGTTATAAGGATAGGTCTTGGATGTTTATCGTTTTCAAGCGATTGAAGAGAAATATCTTTACCCATAATATATTTCTCGCCTTCGTTTAAGGTTTTTATTTCAGAATTAAAAGTTTCTATCAATGCTTTTAAGTCGTTACGTGCTTTTTCTTCGCTTTCCGCTGCGTAAGAAACGGAAAATATCAAACTGTCAGTATCGTAAGAAGTAGTTACCGCTCCCCAAACTCCGGAAACCCTTCTAACGGCGTTACTCTTTAAGAGCCTTGTAACGGTAGGCAAATAAAGTTTCGAAAGCGTGGTATCGTTATTAGATTTAGCACCCGACGATGCTCCTGTACTTACATCACCTACGGACATTCTCAATATAACCGAAGTCGTAGCCGTATATACGGGTTTTACCTTTTTAACACCGTATCCAAAACCTATAAGTCCGATTAAAACGGTGGATAAAATTACAAAAGGCAGTTTTTTAAGAATAACTTTAATTATGGAAGAGGATTTAGTAGTTTCAACGTTATTTGTCGCCATTTTTCTTTACCTCCTCACTGTCTAAACAAGATAAAACGTTAACGCCGGTAAGACGTGTTAATTCATCTCTACTCTTTATCGTGTTATCCAACTTAGTTATGATAAAGACTACTATCGCCGACAATATAATACCTATAACGAAAGATATAGCCAAAATCTTTTTAAGGTTGGTCGTAGAAGACGCTCTCGAAACGGAATCTCCGGTAATATTTATTTTCATATCGCCGAAATATTTGTAAGAACCGTTAGGTGAAACGGCATTAACCTCTTTGGAAAAAGCATACACTAAAAACCTGTTTTTATCTACGGAGCCCTGCTCGTCCCCGTCGGTATAAGAAATGGAAAATACCCACTCCGTTTTAGTTGTATCCGCCGTTCCCCAAACCCCTATATTAGAAGCCAAAATTTCGGGATGACTTATTATATCCGAAGGTATATTATTAGAATCGTATTTATCGTTTCCAACCCCGTTTAGATAATCAATATATCTATCAACAGTTATTCTTTCCTTACTATAAGTTTCTCCGCCGACCGTAATTGAACCGAACTCTTTAGCATTAGAATAATTCATATAATAAAAATTAGCCCTATCAACCACGACTTGTTCGTCCGCAAAATCCTTTACCGTCGAAAAATACGCTTGCATGGTGTTTATGCTTGAAGTTATTGCTTTAGTACTATCCGATTCGCTTTGTGCGGACAAATTTAAAGCGGTAAAGAATACGTCTTGAGTAGACGTATAATAAGGCTTTTTCAGTTTAGAATAAACGTATCCGCCTGCCAACGACAACAAAATCAAAACAAGTATTATTATGATGTGTTTCTTTACGACGAACAAGAATTTACGAAGAAAACCTTCTTCTTCCGCTATCTCTTGATTTTCGTCTACGAGTTTTTCCAGTTGTGTATCCATTAAAACAGCTTAACTCCTTAAATAGTTATTCAAAATATTATCCATTTCAGGCATTTTTTCTAAAATATCTTTTGCTAAGGCTATTTGATTTCTGGTTCTATCCAAATTATGCCCCGGATACTTTGTTTTAAAGTACTCATCACCTAAAATATAATCGGTTAAAAATCTCATAGCAAGTTCAACGGTCATTGTGAAAACGCCTAAATTTAAAGTTTTTCTCTCTAAATCGGTAAGTTTATCTCTAACTTCAAAAGCAAACCCTTTGGTAAATGCTTTATATTTTTTCAAATCCAAATGTACGTTATCAAAATCAGGGCTATCTTCTATTAAAGTAGAAGCAATAGACCTTACTGCATCTCCGAAATCATAAGCAACAGCCCCCGGCATAACCGTATCTAAATCTAAAACGGCAAGTGCCTCGTCGGTATTCTTATCAAAACTTACGTTATTGCATTTAGTATCGTTATGCGTAACTCTAGTCGGTAATCTACCGCTATCTAAATAACCTTGTATCTCACAAGCTTTTTCTTTAAAACTTAAAATAGCGTCTATCTCTTCTTTTACTTCCGAAACCCTATGCTTTGGGTCTTTATTTATTGCATCTAAAAATGCTTCGTATCTTTTAGGAGTGTTATGGAAATCGGGAATTACTATATATAAAGATTTTGCGTCAAACCCGTCCAAGAAATTTTGAAACCTTCCAAAGGCCTCTCCTACTTGTTCTATTATAGTAATTTTATCCGTAGCGTCGTAAGTTACAGAATCTTTAATAAATCTATAACAACGCCAATAATTACCGTAATTGTCCACAACGAAAGGAGCCCCGTCCTTTCTCGCTAAAAATGCACGAAGAACGTCTCTTTTTGTGGAGAGTCCGTTTTTCTTTACGTTTTCTCTGATATAATCGGTAACTCTGATTATATTATCCATAAGTTTTTCCGGATTTTTAAACACGTTAATATTTATCTTTTGAAGAATATAACTTTTATTTTCGCCTTCTCTTATATATCTAACACGGAAAGAACTGTTTATATTAC
>JAZLMI010000055.1:0-12628 GCA_045598545.1 Christensenellaceae bacterium
GAATATTTTTTATTATAGATTAAAAGTTGTGTTTTGTGTAAATCCATGTAAGTTTCTATTTTAATCAGTTTATTTTTCTTTATTTCTTGTTTTTTCTACAGTAAAAGCGACATTCTCGTTTTTTTGTATAAAAATGTAAAAAAAAACACATAATAACTCTTAAAAGGGGGAATTATGAACGATAAGTTTTTTATAGGTATCGCTTTGGGAATGGTAGGCGGGGCGATTCTTGCCACTCATTCTCAAAAGACGAGAGAGATTGTTAAAGACGGCGAAAACGAAGTCAAACAAAAAGTAAAAAGTATGACTTCCACCAAAAAGAATTCTAAAAATTAAAAATTTACGGTGCAAATAAAGATTTGCACCGTGTTTTTTTATAAATCCGTAGACTTAACCGATTAAAGTATGTTACAATAAAAAAGTGGAAAGATTCTTGTGTTTAGATATAGGAGATAAAAGGATAGGGATAGCCGTTTCGGACCCCTTTAATTCTTACGCTCTACCCGTTTGTACCTATAATAGGAAAAATCTAAAAACCGACTTATTAAAGATATCGGAAATTTTTAGAGAAAAGACTGCGACGGCGATAGTGTGCGGACTTCCCGTAAACTTTGACGGAACGCCTTCTATTCAAACCGAACGTGCCGAGTTTTTTATAGACAAATTAAGAGAAAACGTAACGGATAAAATCTTTTCGGTAGACGAAAGGTGTACGACGGTAGAGGCGGAAGAAGTTTTAATAAGTCAAGGTAAGACAAGAGAAGAGAGAAAACAGTTTGTAGACAGTCTTGCGGCGGCGGAAATTTTGCAAGGATTTTTAAACGATAAAAATAAAAAAAGAGAGGATAAATAAATGAGTGAAGAATTTAAAAAGCATAATCACGAACATTGTGATTGCGGGTGTGAACACGAACATCATAAAGACCATTGTGACTGCGGATGTGAAGACGAAGGGTGCGATTGTTGTTCGGGAGACGAAAACATAGTAGAACTTACCGCAGACGACGGAAAGAAGTTAAAGTTTTATTTTGTAGGTACAATAGAATATAAGGGTAAAAATTATTCTGCGTTTGAGCCTGCCGAAGAGATAGAAGGAATAGAACAGGAAGACCTTATAATATTCGAACTTTCGGGCGACGATGAAGAAACTGCGGAGTTACTTCCCATAGAAGACGAGGCTCTTTTAGACGAAGTATTCCAAGAGTTTTGTAGGGTTTTAGAAGAAGACGAACTTGCGGAAGAGGCAGAAAGTTTAGAACCAGATGAAGAATAAAAATTAAAGATTGTTAAAAATGTGGGGGGCAAGCATAATACTTGCCCCCCACATTTTGGAACACCCGATGAGATTTGAACTCACAACCTTCAGAATCGGAATCTGATGCACTATCCGGTTATGCTACGGGTGTATAAAATCCGAAGAACTATTCTTCGGATTTTATTTTTTCTATTTTAACTTCTAAAATTCTTTTAACGGTAGATTTTAATATTTCAAATTTCAGATTTTTATATTGGAAAGATTTTCCTGCGTGAGGAATCTCTCCCAAGTATTCTATTATCCAGCCGGAAAGTGTAGACGCCTCGAAGTTTTCTTCTTCTGCCTTCAAGTTGAATTTTTCAAAAAATTCAGATAATGGAGCGTTGCCGTCGGCAACAACAAACTTGTTTGAAAGTTTTTTGAAGTAATTTATTTCTTCGTCGTGTTCGTCGTAAATTTCTCCGACTAATTCTTCCAAAATATCTTCTAAAGTAACTAGTCCCAAAGTTCCGCCATACTCGTCTAAAACGATAGCGATATGAACTCTCTTTTTTTGCAACTGTTTTAAAAGTTTACTAATTTTAACGTGTTCGGTTGTGAAAAAGGCTTTTTGCAGAACATTTTGTAAGTTTTTCTTGCCTTTAAGATATGCGTTATAAAAATCTTTTTCGTGAATCGTTCCTATTATTGTATCAATTCCTTCCTTATACACGGGAAGTCTTGAATATCCTTCTTTATCGAAAACCTGTTTTATGTTTTCCATAGAAGAATCAACGTCCACGGCAACCATATTCACTCTCGGTACTAAAATGTCGCCGACCTCTAAGTCGTCAAACTCTATTACGGAACGGATAAGTTTAGTTTCGTCTTTTCTAAGAGTGCCGTCTTCTTCGGCTTCTTCTACTACCGTCATAATTTCTTCTTCGGTTATCTTATCTTCGTTTTTAAGCCTGAATATTTTGGAAATAAGCCATTTCCAACCGCCGAATATAAAATTGAATACGTAGAACAGATAATAGAAAAATATTATTATCGGGTAATAAGCCATTGCCGTTTTTTCGGGCGAAACTTTTGCTATGAATTTCGGCGTAATTTCTCCGAATATCAAAACGGTTACGGTTATTATTATCGTTGATAAAACTTCGGCATTTATAGTTGCCGGAAGTATTTTTATAAAAAACACCGTGGCTATTGTAGCCGCCGATAAATTGACAATATTATTTCCGACTAAAACGGTTGTTATAAGTTTATCGAAATTATCTTCCGTTAAGGTTAAAGTTTTTAATGCTCTTTTGTTTCCGTTTTGTGCAAGCGAGCGTAATTTTATTTTGCTTGCACAAGAAAATGCCGTTTCCGTTGAAGAGAAAAAAGCGGATAATAAAATTAAAAGTATAAGTGCTACCAGTAATGGGATTGTGCCGTCAGGCATAAATTCCTCCAAGAAAAAATGTATTTTACACAAATATTATAATCGTTATTAAAAAAATAATCAAGTATTTTTAACAGTTGCCATTTTGGGGTAAATATGGTAATATAAAAAAAAGGAGTTTTTATGGCAAAGACAGTTGTCGTTGGAATGAGTGGCGGAGTAGATTCTTCGGTTTCTGCACTCTTATTAAAGGAACAAGGTTATAACGTAATAGGGCTTTATATGAACAACTGGGAAGAAAAGGACGAGTGCGGACACTGTACGGGCGAAGAGGATTTTGCCGACGTTAGGCGTGTTGCAAATCTTTTAGATATTCCGTATTATTCCGTAAACTTTGCCAAAGAGTATATGGATAGAGTGTTTTCGTATTTTTTAAAAGAATACGATGCGGGAAGAACTCCTAATCCCGACGTTTTGTGTAATCGAGAGATAAAATTTAAAGATTTTAAAAACAAAGCGTTTGAACTCGGTGCTGATTATATTGCGACGGGGCATTATTGCGATATTTTGCACGATAACGGCACGCATTATCTTTTGAAAGCAAAAGACCAAAGTAAAGACCAAACGTATTTTTTAAATCAACTTTCTCAAGACCAACTTGATAAAGTTATGTTTCCGTTAGGCAAATTAGATAAAGCCGAAGTGAGAGAAATTGCGTTAAAAAACGGACTTGCCACCGCAAAGAAAAAAGATTCCACCGGTATCTGTTTTATAGGTGAAAGAAATTTCAGAAACTTTTTGCAAAATTATTTGCCGAATAAAAAAGGTAAAATAATGACTTACGACGGGAAGGTTTTAGGCGAACATTTGGGGCTTATGTATTATACGATAGGACAAAGAAAGGGATTAAATATCGGCGGGCAGAAAGGGGACGAAGAGGCAGGAAGGTTTTTCGTTATAGAAAAGGATTTAAAGAATAATATCTTGTACGTTGCTCACGGCAAAGAAGATAAACTGTACAGTAAAGGGCTTATAATGAAAGAGTGTAACTGGATTCCTTTTAATCCAAAAGAAAAAGATTTCGAGTGTACGGCGAAGTTTAGATACCGTCAACCCGAGCAAGGTTGTATAGTTCATATAAAAGAAAATGAAATTTTCGTAGACTTTAAAGAAAAGCAAAGGGCGATTACCGAAGGACAGTTCGCCGTGTTTTATTCGGGAGATAAATGTATCGGTGGCGGAGTTATAGAAAAAGCAATTTTTTAAAAAATCAAGAGGCGGAAGAAATCTTCCGCCTCTTCTAATTTAAAATCATTATTTATCGGTACTACCTATTCCGCCGTTTCTTTCAGTGTCGCAACAATCGTCTACCGTTATCCCGTATTCTATAAATATGCCTTGGGCAATAGCTTTGCCTTTTTCGACGGTTAGTTCTTTATCTCCGCAGTTGGTAAGTTTTATAAAGATATGCCCTTCATTGTCTGAGTTATAATAATCGGAATCGATTATGCCTACGGTATTGTTAAGGGTTAGTCTGTATTTAAATCCCAATGAAGAACGGGGATAAATTTTTAACACCCAGCCTTCGTCTATTTTTACTCTTATACCGGTTGCTATTTTTATACTTTCTCCGCTTTTTAGAGTAAATGAAATAGGCGAAAAAAAGTCGTATCCCGCACTACCGGAAGTTGCTCTTAAAGGAAGGGAAATTCCGTCGTACTCTTCTTTTGTTCCGTTTTTCAAAAATTCGGATAGGCTTACTTTTTCGAATTTTGCTATTTTTTTCATAGTGTTTTCTCCTGTCGTTTATTAAGATATTAAAATTAGTCCAAGGCTTGAAAATATTAAAGCAATTATTGCAGTAATTCCGCCGTATAAAACGAATTTATAAAACGGAAGTTTTAAGTCGTAATCTGATAAGATTTTATTCCACATTATTCCGGCAAGGGCTCCAACCGGGGTTAAAAACGCACCGATATTAGAACCTATTATCGTCGAATATATCGCTATTATGCTTTTTCCTTCTATAATTTTTTCGAACAATACGCTCATAGGAATATTATTCAAAAGGTTAGAAGATAAAGCCGAAATAAAGGTAAAAGTAACGTCGGTCTTGTCATTTTTAACAAGTAATGAAGCGATTAAATCGGTAAATCCGCAATTTTTAAGTGCCAAAACTATTGTGAACATAGAAAGCACGAAAGGAATAAGTTCGTAGGGTGCTTTTTTTAATGCGGAAGATACTCTTTTAAAAGATTTATCTTTTATTAAACCGTATAATAAATTGAATAAAGTTAAAGACAGTGCCAAAATCACGCATATTATCCACATTTCTAAGCCCAATATATTAGATATTGCTAAGAGGGTTATGCAGATTATAAGGTGAATAATCGCCACAATCATACACACTTTATCTATTTTAACCGAAGAACGGTTTTTTGTTAAGACGTTTTCGGTTTTGATTTTCAAGTCTTTTCTAAAAAGGAGCGTAAGACACAGTAGACTCAAAATACCGCCGAATATAGTAGGAAGCCACATTGTTTTAAAGTAATCGGTAAAGGAAATTCCGAAACTTTGAGCGAGGTAGATGTTGGTGGGGTTTCCGACTATCAACATCATACTCCAAGTGTTTGCGGCAATAAATTCTCCGAATAAAAACGGGAGCGGAGATATTTTTGCCTTTTTGCAGAATATACAAATAGGCGGAGTAAAGGTTAAAATTATTATATCGTTTGAAGTAAATACCGTTAAAATTGCGACGGTAAGATATAAAATCAAAAATAATTTTAAAGTAGAGCCTTTTGTTTTAAGTAAAATTTTATCGGCGATAAAATCAAAAAATCCTGCGTTTCCCAAGTATATAGAAAGTAAAGTCATAGAAAGAAATAACGCCAAAATTTTCAAGGGGTTTACGGAAGTATCTGCGGTTATTCCGTCCAAAACGAAGGATATAGGAACGCAATCGGTAACGAGTAAAAAAATCGCTCCTATAAGAGTTATAATATAGTATAATCCGATTTTTGCTTTTCCTATTTTTATATAAGGTAAAAATATTACCGATAAAATCATCGCCACAGCGGTAACTGCGGCGATAATAAGAGTTAATGTCATTTTTTTATTTACGTTTAGATAAAACGGTTTTTTCGTATTTTTGTATTTGTTCGAAAAGTTCGGGGTCGGTAGGAACGTTAGAGCGTAAGCAGTATTCGTTCCAAATATCGGTAAACGGAAGAGTTTTTACCGTTTCTTGTGCAACGATGAGTTCTGTAAGTTTACCCTTATCTTGAAGTTCTTTTAATTTTGCGTTAGGGGTCAACATTGCTAAAAGTAACGCTTTTTGCCAACTTCTGAAACCTATACACCAAGAAGCGATTCTGTTTATGCTTGCGTCGAAATAATCGAGAGCCATATAAACTCTGTTTTCCGCACCGTTTCTTACTATTTCTTTTGCCATTTCTTTTGTTTCGTCATCGAATAAAACGGTATGGTCGGAATCCCAACGAACGGGACGGGTTATATGTAGAGCGATTTCATCGAAGAAACAAAGAAGGGCGGGGATTTTGTCCGAAACGACTTCGGTCGGGTGATAATGCCCGTTGTCCATAAGAGGTAAACATTTGTCTTTATTCGCTAAAGCGAAAGAGAGTGCAAACTCTGCACTACCTACGGTGTAAGATTCTACGCCGATTCCGAAGACTTTACTTTCGACACAGGGTTTAACCTTGTTAAAGTCGTAAGGTTCGGATAAAATTTGTTCAATGCTGTCTTTGTATCTCATACGGGGTCCCATTCTGTCCGACGGAATATCTTTGTATCCGTCTCCCGTCCATATATTCATTACGCAAGGAATACCCGTTTCTTCTGCGAAATAATTAGAAATCCTTATACACGCTTTTCCGTGTTCTATCCAGAATTTTCTTACTTTTTCGTCGGGAGAAGATAAGGTTAATCCGTCTTTTACCATAGGGTGAGAAAAGAAGGTTGGGTTAAAATCGAGTCCCAAACCGTATTTTTTAGCGAAGTCCACCCAAGGTTTAAAATGTCTGGGTTCTAATTTATCACGGTCGACGAATCCGTCTTTACCGAAAATAGCATAACAAGCGTGGACGTTTATTTTCTTTTTGCCGGGGCAAAGAGCCATAACTTTTTCCATATCGGCTATAAGTTCTTTTGGCGTTCTTGCTCTTCCCAAATAATTGCCGGTAGTTTGAATTCCGCCGGTTAACGGTCCGTCGTGGTCGAAACCTTTTACGTCGTCGCCTTGCCAACAGTGTAAAGATACGGGAAGTGAAGAGAGTTTTTTAATAACTTCTTCGGTGTTTATCCCTAATTCCGAATAGATTGCTTTTGCGGATTTATATCTTGCGTCCATAATATACCTCTTAGTTTGATTTATTACAGAAATATTCTAACATATAAAAAATTTTTAGTCAATTACTGAAATTAAAAAAAGATGTTAAAAAAGTTGATAAATTTCCAAGAATAGAATAAAATAATATAGTAAAAAAAAGAGTAAAGAGGTAAAAATGACGATATGTGTTTTCGGGGCTGCTAGTAGCCGAATAAAAAAAGAATATACCGATGCCGTTTACGAACTGTCGCTTGCGTTGGGAAAGGCGGGGCATCATCTTGTTTTCGGTGCGGGTTCAACAGGCGTAATGGGTGCAAGTGCAAGGGGATTTAAAGACGGCGGAGGAAAGGTTCACGGTGTAATTCCGCAATTTTTCGAAGATAACGGATTCGAGAATATGTTTTACGAAGCAGATAAAATAACCAGAACGACCACGATGGCAGAGAGAAAGACCTTAATGGAAGACGAGTGTGACGCATTTATAATCGCCCCCGGCGGAATAGGAACGATGGAAGAGTTTTTCGAAGTATTAACCTTAAAACAGTTGGGTAGACATAAAAAGGCGATAGTAATATATAACGTTTTAGGGTATTACGATAATTTGGAAGGGCTTTTAAACGAAATGATACGTTCGGGATTCGTTAAAGAAGAGTGTAAAAAAATCTATACCGTATTAGATAAAAAAGAAGACGTTATAGAATATCTTAAAAATTATAAAACGGACGGTATTAGTTGGAATTTACTTAAAACCGATTGGGAGAGAGATAAGAAAAACAAATGACGACAAAAAAGAAATAGTATGAAATGTTTATTGATTTACTATACGGGAACTTATAATACGAGATACTTAACCGAACTTCTTAAAGGGAGGCTTAAAGAAGAAAATATCGAAGTACAAACGTATGAAATAGATTATAAAAATATGGAGCGTTTGGATTTAACGGGATACGACTTAATAGGATTAGGGTATCCCATTTACGGGTTTAACGTTCCCTATGCTTTTTTAAAATTTATAAAGAAGCAAAAATTCCCAAAAGGCGTAAAGACTTTTATATATAAAAATTCGGGAGAAACTTATCACGTAAACGACGCTTCGAGTATGAGCGTTGTAAAAAAATTAAAAAAAGATAAGGCAAAAATAGAAAACGAATATCACTTTGTTATGCCTTATAATATACATTTTAGGTTTGAAGAAAATCTTATAAAAGAGATGCTTGATATAGATGAATTGCTACTCGATATTTTGGTAAAGGAAGTATTAAACGGAATTCCGAATATAAAAAAATATAAGTTTATACATAAATTGATAACGCTTATAGTAAGAATTCAGTATATCGGCGGAAACGTAAATTCCTTTTTCTATAAGGTCGATAGAAAAAAGTGTAGTAAGTGTCAAAAATGTATCAAGGATTGTCCGACAAACAATATTTACATAAATAAAAAAGGAAACGTTTCCTTTCACCACACTTGTTTAATGTGTATGAGATGTTCCTTTAATTGTCCTAAAAATGCAATAAATATAGGAATGCTTCAAAAATGGAGAGTAAACGGTCCTTACGACTTTAAAAAGATACAAACTATTAAAAACGACCAAAAAATTATTACCGAAAATACGCAAGGCTTTTTTAAGTGTTACGTGGAAACTTACGAAAATATTAGAAAAAGACATAAAGACCTTTTCGGCTGTTAAAAAAATCACCTTGTTTAAGGTGATTTTTTTAATCTGAAAATAAATCGTCTATTTTAACTTTAAAAATTTTGGCAAACGCTTTTAACTCTATGTCCGTTATAAATCTTTGCCCACTTTCTATACGTTGAATTGCATTTTTGTCTACGTCTATTCCCAAAAGTTGCAATTTTTCCGCAAGCATTCTTTGTGAAGTTTTAGGCTTTAAGTTTTTCCTTAAAATCCCTATACGTTTGCCACAAATATTATTTAATCCGTTTGCGGTTTTGTTCTTAAACATTTTTATCTATACACTCTTAACATGTTGGGTACGACTTTTACTTTGAATTCTATATTGTCGTACAGTTCGCCGTCAACGTTAACGGTATAGGGGGTTTTTGTCGTTATTTTTATCATAGTTGCTTTTTCGTGATGGGCTTGCTTTAAGGATAGCACTTTGCCCTTTTTAAGTTTTATAAAAGCACCTATGATTTTTAATTTTTTCATTTCTCTGATTGCCACAAAGTCTAATTTGTTATCGTTAGTTTCGGCAACGGGGCATATAGGAATTCCACCGCCGTAAGTAACTCCGTTAGCCACGCAGGCGATAAACGAACGGAATTTTTCTTTTTTGCCGTTATACTCTGCGGTAAAGTCGGTATAGTCGAATTTCATAAGGGTTTTTATCAAGCACTTGGTATAGCCCCATTTGTTTTTTTTCTTTAACGCCTCGTATTTTTTTAATACGTCTACGTCAATACCTATTCCTACTATATTTATACATCTTACCGAAGGTAACTGCAAAAAGTCCGTGTAAGAAGGTTTGCCATCTAATATTAGGTCAACCGCTCCGTTTATATTTTCGGGAATTTTAAGAGAAGAGGCGAAATCGTTTCCCGTTCCGCAGGGGATAATACCGAGTGCGACTTTATCAAAATCTTTAAATCCGTTTATTACTTCGTGTAAAGTTCCGTCCCCTCCGACGGCGATTATATTATCTACTCCGCTATCTATAAGTTCTTCGGTAAGTTTTTTTGCGTGACCTTTATATTCCGAAAAATATATACGGTATTTTGCATTTTTTTCTTTAAGTCTAGATTCTATTAAAGAAAGATTATTTTTCATTTTTTCGCCGTTTTTACCGCCGGCGATAGGATTTACTATTAAGTTTAGCATTTTATCCCCTTGCTAGTTAAAAATTTAACTATTTAAGTTTACTACAAAACATATAAAAAAACAAGTTTTTGTGATACAATAATATAAAATGAAAATAAATTTTTCGAAAAGCCTAATAGAATTAGCAAAAAACCTAGAGGGAAAACTTTACGTTGTTGGCGGATTTATTCGTGATTTTTTGATAAGCGGGGAATATTCTTCGGATATTGACCTTGCTTCTCCTTTTTGCGTGGAAAAGGTTAAATCTTTTTTAGCGGTTTCGGGGTTAAAACTCATAAAAGAAAATGTTAAAACTTCAAGTCTTGTGTTTTCCGACGATAAAAACGTTTACGAATACACTTCTTTCAGAAAGGAAAAATATGAAAAGGGGCATCTTCCTTTTGAAATTTCTTTGACCGAAGATTTAGAAGAAGACGCTAAAAGAAGAGATTTTAAATGTAACGCCGTTTACTACGATATTTTAAACCAAGAAATAATTGACCCGTTAGGCGGGGTTTTAGATATACAAAATAAAATTTTAAGTACGACGGTAGAGCCAAAAAAAGTGTTTTCTATAGACGGGGTTAGGCTTTTAAGACTTGCAAGATTTTCGGGCGAACTCGGTTTTTCAGTGGATAAAAAAGCCCTAACGTACGCTAAAAAAAATAGGGCGAAAATAAAGGAAATTTCAAACGAGAGAATTTTCGAAGAGTTTAGTAAAATTCTTTATTCTGATACCGTGCATTCTTTTTCTTTATCAAACGGGCATTTTTCGGCACTTAGAATTTTGGACAAAATCGGAGTTTTGGATTTAATTTTGCCCGAAATTTTGGGCAAAAAGGGAGAGGCTTTAAAAAGGGTTTTGTTTTGCGATAAAGAAATAAGACTCTCTGCACTTTTATTAGACTGTTCGGCAAAAGAAGTTTTGAATAGGTTTAAAGCATCTAAAAAAGAAACTGAAAGGACGATTTTTTTAACGGAAAATTTAAAAAGCATAAAAGACGATAGCGAAGAAAATATCAGAATTTTTATAGTTAAAAATCAAGATTTTATAGAAAATCTTTTTAAGTTGAAAAGGGCTGTAATAAAGGTGGAAGGAGTCGAGGATAACGTATTAGATAAATGGATATCCGTTTATGAAAAAATGAAAAAAGACGGCACGCCGTTTTCTATAAAAGGGTTAAAAATTTCAACGAAAGACCTTGTTGAAAACGGGATAGACGAACGGCGTATCGGAAAAATATTAAAGGAATTATTTTTTACCTGTGTAAAACACCCCGAAAATAACGATAAAAATTTACTTCTTTTAGAAATCAAATTGCTTTCAAAATCTTCCCACTAACTCGTCTATCGAAATTTGCAATACGTCTGCAATTTTCCAACAATCTTTAACGTTTGGTATGTTTACGTTGTTTTCCCAAAAACTTATTGCGGAATGAGTTACTCCGATTTTATTTGATAATTCTATTTGTGTCAAATTCGCAATTTTTCTTGCGGTTTTTATCGCTAATCCTATATTTTTGTTGTTTATTATTAAGTTTTTATTTTTACTACCCATATCTTATTTATTGTAAGAAATCTTACAAAATATACTTGACTTGTTAGAATTCTAACATTATAATAGAATCATTAAAATACAAAAAATGTAAGGAAACATTTGTATTAAGTATAAATCTTTTTAGGAGATAAGGTTTTTATGGAAGATAAAAGGCAATACAAAATGCCGTTTTTAGAGATTTTGGAAATAAAGGGAGACGTGTTAACGGGTTCAAAAGAGTTTGATGACGGAAGTTCAGGTAAATGGGATATTCAATAAGGAAAAATATTATGGAAAAGAATAGAAATAAATTATTAGTGGTTTTGTTAAGTATAGCATTTTTGTTTTGTCTACTAACGGCTGGGGTTTTTGGATTTAATCAAAAGGTAAAAGCCGAAGAAGATATAAAGGTTAAAATATATGCTTGTAACTTGGAGTTTGGAGAAGACGTGCATATATTATACGCAGTAGAAGTAACGGGAGGGAATTACGTTCCCGAACTTTTGGTTTGGACGGAAGAAGACGGAGAATATTTAGATACCGATAGCGATTGTGTTGTTATTAAAGATAATAACGGGAGCGTTAATATAGAAGGACATAATTGTTTGGTATTTAACTATAATAAACTTTCCGCAAAGCAAATGACGGATAATATATATACAAAGGCTAGAATAAATAAGGGAGATAAAGATAATCCCGATTATGAATATTCTAACTTAAATAAATATAGCGTTTTGCAATACTCTAAAAATATGAAAGAGAAATATTCCGAATCTCAAGAAGAAGATGATATAAAATTTTTGAACGTAATAGATAGTATGTTAAATTACGGAGCAAGCGTCCAAATTTATAAAGGATATAAAACGGATAGACTTGCAAACGCAACGTATTATGAAATAAACCTTATAGATTGTAAATTAGAAGACGGAACAAATAAAGGGTTATATACAAGCGGTGAAAGTATCACTATTACCGCAGAAGAAAAAGAGGATTACGAATTTAACGGTTTTGTAAGTTCATTGGGAAGAGAGATAGAAAACACTAACCCCGTAACCTTAACCGTACAAAACAACGAAAATATTTCAGTAGACTATAAAGAAAAAACGACGAAAGTGAGTGAAGGGTTAAAGTATACTTTAATCAATAATGATACGGAATATATGGTTACGGGAATAGGTACTTGCACCGATATTGATATAATTATTCCTTCAACCTATAACGGTTTACCCGTAACGACTATAGGAGATAAGGCTTTCAATGTTTGCAGTTCATTACAAAGTGTAACGATAGGGGAT
>JAZLMI010000056.1:0-2970 GCA_045598545.1 Christensenellaceae bacterium
AATGGTTGTTACGCATATCTAGTATAACATTAAGTTTGAACTCTGGCGAGTATTTTTTAAATACTTGTCCTTTTTTTGCCATAAAAAATGCACCTCCAAAAGTTTTTCACATTTTGTGTCCAACTTTTGGGGTGCACTTCACTTCAACTCGGCTGTAGTTTTTTTAATGTTTTTTATGAACTCGTTAGTATTGTAAGTTGTAAGATTCAAAGATTATATCGTTTTATCGCATATTGATAATCTATTTTAGAAAGAATTGGAATTGTGTAGGCTTTACTTTTTTTTATTTTACATTAGCATAAATGTTTTTATGACAGTATTGAAGATATTGCTTTTTTAAGAAAAATATTATATAATAATATAAATTCTATGGGGGATAAAATAGAAAAGTTATGAAAAGAAAAACTTTGTTTACAGAAATTTTACTTATTTTTTTATCGTTTGTTATGTTTACGACGGTATTTAGTGGCTGTAAAAAAGATTCTTTCGTTGTTGCCGATTTAGTAGTCTTCGGCACTATATATACTGCCGAAGACGAAAACGATGGTTTAGCGGAAGCGTTTGCAGTTAAAGACGGCAAATACATTTATGTGGGTGATAAGGAGGGTGCAAAAAAATACATAAAAAAGGGTAAAACCGAAGTGATTGATAGAACAAATCGAGGCTTAATTATTCCCGGATGCACAGAAGGGCATGCTCATTATTTTAGTGGAACAGGTCTTAATACTCAATTTGTGGGTGGCGGAAAAAGTTATGCCGAAGTATTGACGATTTTAGAAGAAAAGGCGAAAAACGAAGACATAAAGCAATTCCTTACTTTCGGATGGAAAACCATAGAGCTAACAGAAAAGAGGGATGAGGGGTTTAATTTTGCCGAAGAAATCGAATCTAAAGCCCCGGGAATTCCCGTTGTTTTATTAGATAACTCCGGTCATAGTGCGGTATGTAATACAACGGCACTGCAAATGGCAGGATTATTAGACAACCCCGAAGTTCGTGGTGGTAAAGTGTATCTTGATAAGAGCGGAAATCCAAGTGGGTACGTTGGCGATCAAGCGGTGTTTTATGTTACCGACAAAGTAATCGCTAAACCGCTTAC
Source organism: Christensenellaceae bacterium (assembly GCA_045598545.1). Lineage (GTDB taxonomy): Bacteria > Bacillota > Clostridia > Christensenellales > Borkfalkiaceae > UBA1259. The sequence continues at coordinate 1,100 of JAZLMI010000056.1, forward strand.
CGACGAGCAATATAAAAACGCTTGTCTATACGGTATGAATAAATTGCTTGAATTAGGTTATACCAATGTGTTGGATGCATTTACGAATATGTATCACCCTACCGCATTATATCAAGCGTTAAAAAATATGGACGATAACGGTGAACTTAAACTTAATGTTGCGGCTTGTTTCAATATAAAAAGTTTTGACTCGGATATTTATAAACAGAGAGTTGACGAGGTTTTAGAGATTGTTAAAAATTATTCGAGTTCGCACTTAAATCCTGCATATATAAAACTTTTTGCCGACGGCGTAGTAGAAAGTGGAACTGGCTGGATTAGTGACGAATATTTATATTACGAAGAAGGCAAAGAACACGGCAATATAATTTGGAATCAAAACGAACTTAATTTAATTACTCAATACGCAAACAGTAAGGATATTATAATACACACGCACTCTTACGGCGATGCTGCATGCAGAGCGATGATTGACGCATATATTTATTCTAATGTTGAAAATAATAAAGAGTTTCGTAATTGTCTTGCACACGTTAGAAACATAAAATTAGAAGACGTTTTAAGAGCAGCTGACAACAAAATTCCTATTAGCGAAAATTTAATATGGCATACAGACATTGACGAAACCGACCCTGAACAATTCGCAATGAAACAATATATATTAGGTTATATTCCCGAAGATATTTATTACAGTGGTTATCCTATGAAAACTTTGGCTGAAAACGGTGTAATTATGACTTCTTCAACCGATGCACCTGCAGCCGAATCTATTATAGGCAGTATAATGAACGTTATTGAAGTTGCGGTTACGGGAATTGCTCCACAAGACACCAATTCTACTGCTTTTGGAGAAACTGAACTTCTTAACATTAGACAAGTATTAAAAGCTTTAACGATTAACGGGGCATGGCAATTAGGTCTTGAAAGCGAAAGGGGTTCTATTAAGGTCGGAAAATATGCGGATTTTGTTATTCTTGAGAAAAACTTTTTAGATTACCAAGGAGAACAATTACGCACGATTCATAATATAAAAGTATTAAATACGTATTTTGAAGGAGAAAAGGTATTTACGTTAAAAAACGTTATGGAATAATTAAAATTAAAGCCTGCGGATATATTAATTTCAGGCTTTTATTATTTGAAATTTTTGTAAAATTTTGGATAAGTGACAGAATAACTATTGCATTTTTTTTAGAAATAATATATAATATATAAAAAGTCGGAGAAGAGTATGCAAAATTGCTTGACAAGTAAAATTGAATATGCGATGCTTTTATTAGCAAGCAAGCGATATTTATTCCGTTTTTTTGTAGAACGAAAAAGCGACTGTTAAAATATCAGTCGCTTTTTTGGTGGAAGGGGGTGGATTCGAACCACCGAAGTCACCGACGGCAGATTTACAGTCTGCTCCCTTTGGCCGCTCGGGAACCCTTCCGTATATTAAATTAAACGGGTGAACGATATGGAGCTGGTGACTGGAATCGAACCCGCAACCTGCTGATTACAAATCAGCTGCTCTGCCAGTTGAGCTACACCAGCAAAGTATAAACTTGGTGCCTTGGGGCGGAGTTGAACCACCGACACATGGATTTTCAGTCCATTGCTCTACCAGCTGAGCTACCAAGGCATAACAAGTTACTTTTTTTGAAAATGCTTGTAAACTCTTACAAGCATTTTCAATTGGCGACCCGAAGGGGACTCGAACCCCTGACCTCCAGCGTGACAGGCTGGCGTACTAACCAACTGTACTACCGGGCCAAATAGTGTTTAAGGAATAATGGTGGGCCTTCACGGACTCGAACCGCGGACCAATCGGTTATGAGCCGACCGCTCTAACCAACTGAGCTAAAGGCCCTTAAACGTTTTTTGTT
>JAZLMI010000057.1:0-8076 GCA_045598545.1 Christensenellaceae bacterium
AATATTATCATTTTTTTCGTTTTTTATTTTGGAGATGTTATTTTCTATTTCTTTATTTCTTTCTAGTAGAGTTTCATAATGTTCCTTTTTTAGATTTTCATAAGAGAGATTTGTGTAGTTGGATATTTCTATTTTTTGTGACAATTTTTCTTCCAACTCTTCTAATTCATATAGTCCATCATTTTCACATTTGTTAGTTTCTGTTTCAAGATAGTCTATTTTCCCTTTACAAACCTTTAAGGTTGTTTTTTCCGTATCAATTATTTTTTCTTGTTCGTAAATTTTGTCGGTATTTTCGGAAATGAGAGATAAGCCTGCTCTAATTGTATAGAGTTTTGTAATCAATTCTTCTTTTTCAGCTGTATCGTTTACCATAAAATTCTCCTTAATCTTTTGTTTATAATAATTATATGGAACAAATTGTTCCGTGTCAAGTATTTTAGAACAGATTGTTCCATAATATAAATATGAGTAAATTTGGGGAAAGAATAAAAGAATTAAGATTAGAAAAGAATGTTTCTAGGTCACAACTTGCCGACTTTTTATCGGTAACGGTTCGGCTGATAAGTTATTGGGAAAATGGAGAAAGAGAGTGTGATTTTAAAACGCTTATTGCTATAGCTGATTATTTTGGTGTTGCAATAGATTATTTATTGGGTAGAAATGATTATTAAAAAAGAAGCAACAATGAACTCTAATCTAAAGGTTAGCCTCTTTATAGCTCACAGTTAACGAACCGTTTTTACTTTTCTTTTTCATTGACTTTTAAATAAAATTAAAGTAAAATATAAATATGATTATAGTGGGTTTTGACCCGGGGCTTGCTACACTCGGGTACGGCGTTATAGAAACTGAAAAGAAAGGTAAATCGCAAATGATTGATTACGGTATAATCTCTACGCCTAAAGACGACAATCTTGCTAGGCGATTATCTCTTTTAGAAAAGGGGATAACGCAAGTTATAGAGAAATTCAAACCTGAAGAAATAGCGATAGAAGAACTTTTCTTTGCAAAGAACGTTAAAACGGGTATAGCCGTTGCTCACGCAAGGGGGGTTTTGCTTTTAACTTGTCAAAAAGCGATAGGCGATAATATATTCGAATATACGCCTTTACAAATAAAGCAGGCACTTACGGGATACGGTAGAGCAGAAAAGCAACAAATTCAAGCGATGGTAAAAACTTTTTTAGGCTTAAAAACCATACCGAAGCCTGATGACGCTGCGGACGCTTTGGCGGTTGCATTAACTCACGCCCAAACTAGTAAACTCGGCGGGTTATTTTCAATCAAAAACGCTCCCGGAAATTATACGATTGGAAGAAAATAGAACATATAAAAAATCCTTGCTTTTACCTTGCAAGGATTTTTTAATAGTCTTTTATTCCTAAAAGAAAATCAGTTGTTGTATTGAAAAACTTTGCGATTTCAACGAGCATGACATAACTTGGCTCGGATGTTGATAACTCATACCGTGCGTAAGACTGCTGTCGTATATTTAAAATGTCCGCCATTTCTTGTTGTGAAAGTTTTTTCTCTTTTCTTAACTCTTTAAGGCGTTCCGCAAAAATTTCCATAAATATATTATCTTTTTTAACTTTTTCTATTGACATTATACAGCACATTGTTGTATAATGTTGTTATTAACAGCAAACCGCTGTAAAAAAAGGAGAATTAACAATGGAAAGAAAAAAAGTGAAAACGTGGCGTTTGGTTTTGCATATAATTGCAATTTTATGTCTTGTACTCTATGTTGTAATGCATGCATTGCCGTTCACGAAAACAAAATTGACAGGAGAAGACGTTTATACGGGTTTTGAATTGGTTTTTGGTAAAACAGTGAGTTCGCTAGTGGGTGATATAAAATTGGTAGAGTTGTCCGCTACGAATATTTTATTTGATATTTTTGTGCCTGTTTTCTATATAATAGAACTATTATTGGCATTTAAGAAAAAAACTAAAAAAATGAAAAGGTTTTTAAAATTGTCATTTCTAGTTCCTCTTGCGTTAGGGGCATGGACTTATTGTGATATTACATACTTTAGCAAGAAATATACACAATTTTCAATTCAATTATCGGCAATGACATTTGGTAAAGGAGCGATTCTTGCTATTGTGTTTTGTGCCATATCGACAATTTGTTTATTTTTAATGACTTTTGTATTTAAGGAAAAGGAAGAAGAGAATAAACAAGAGAAAAAGGCCGAAGAAAAGGAGTAAATAATTCTAATTGAATTAGGCTTGCAAATTTTTTTGCAAGCCTTTTTTATTGACTTTTCGTCGGTTATAAAGTAAAATACTTATAAGAATATTTCTTGGAGTTTATATGATAGGTTATATTAAAGGGAAACTACTATCTTACGAAGGTGGCGTAGTGCTACTAGAAAATAATGGCATAGGCTATGAGATTGCCTGTTCAAACGAAGCCTACAAAAAACTTTTAGAGGAAAAAGAAGGTGCTATTTATACTTACACCGCAGTAAGAGAAGACGACATTTCTCTTTACGGGTTTATAAGTCAGGAGGAGAAAAAAATGTTTTTAAAGCTTATATCCGTTTCGGGGGTTGGACCTAAAATGGGTATAACGGTACTCTCTTCTTTAAGTTTGGAAGAATTGACTTTAAAAATTTCTATGGGCGATATAAAAGGCTTATCTTCCGTTAAGGGTTTGGGGAAGAAAACGGCAGAACGTATTATATTGGAACTTCAAGATAAGGTGGGTGCGGGAGATATTTCTTCTTTACCTATAGAAAAGGCGGAAAATTTTACCGTAGATGAAGATGCCCTTAATGCTATTATGAGTTTGGGATTTACCAAATCTGAAAGTATGAGAGCATTAGAAGAAGCAAGTAGAAACGGTGCGAAAACGTTAGAAGAACTTATCGCTTATGCGATTAAACATATCAAGTAGGAATTATTATGGAAGAGGAAAGATTAGTTACAAGTACAAAAAGCGAAGTGGACGAGGTTGAAAATATTCTTCGCCCGAAAAGTATGGAAGGATACGTCGGACAAGAAAAAGTAAAAGATAATATAGCCGTTGCCATATCGGCAGCAAAACTACGTAACGATGCGTTAGACCACGTTTTGTTATATGGACCGGCTGGACTTGGTAAAACCACGCTTGCCCACATAATAGCAAACGAACTCGGAACGCAATTAAAAGTTACCAGTGGACCTGCGATAGAACGAGCGGGAGACCTTGCCGCAATACTTACTAACCTTAACGAAAAAGACGTTTTATTTATAGATGAAATTCACAGGCTAAACCATAACGTAGAAGAGATTTTATATCCCGCTATGGAAGACTATTCTTTGGATTTTATAATAGGTAAAGGTCCTTCGGCAAAGAACGTTCAACTGCCACTTCCGAAGTTTACTTTAATAGGTGCTACTACGAGAGCGGGTATGCTTTCTTCTCCCCTTCGTGATAGGTTCGGAGTAATTTGCAGGTTAGAAACGTATTCAGTAAAAGAATTAAAGGAAATAGTAGAGAGAGCCTCTTCTATGCTTGAAATAAATATAGAAGAAGAGGCGGCGGAAGAAATCGCAAAACGAAGCCGTGGAACGCCAAGAATTGCTAATAGACTTTTAAGACGAGTAAGAGATTATTCTATAGTAAAAGGTCATAAATCTTTGGAACTTTCGGATGCCAAATCTTGTCTTAAAATGATGGAGATAGATGATTTGGGGTTAGATTTTATCGATATAAAACTATTAAAGTCTATGGCGGAAAAATTTAATGGTGGACCTTGCGGATTAGATACGATAGCCGCAACGATTAATGAGGACGGAAACACTATAGAAGACGTATACGAGCCTTACCTACTACAATTAGGGTTTATTGCAAGAACCCCTAGGGGCAGAGTGCTATTAAAAAAAGGTTACGAGCATATAGGATTTAAAATGCCGGAGGGGAAAGCGGAACAACTTTCTATATATAATTTAACTGATGAAAACGACTGATTTTGATTATTATCTTCCAGAAGAGTTGATTGCACAAACGCCGATAGAACCGAGAGATTCTTCAAGGCTTTTGGTTTATGATAGAACAAGTGATAAAGTTTATCACGAACATTTTTACGATATAAAGAAATTTTTAAGAAAAGGCGACGTTTTAGTTAGAAATAATACTAAGGTTTTACCTGCGAGAATGTTTGCCTTTACTTTAAACGGCGGTAGAGTTGAAGTGCTTTTGTTAAAACGTTTTAACCTAAACGAATGGGAAGTCTTGGTAAAGCCCGGTAAAAAGGCAAAAAAAGGAGTTAAACTCGTAATCGGAGAAGAACTATCCTTGGAAGTTTTGGAAACGATAGAAGAGGCAGGGAGCCGTAGAGTAAGATTTATATACGACGGAGTTTTTGAAGATATTATATCTAGAATAGGCGAAATGCCATTGCCTCCTTACATACACGAAAAATTAAAAGATAAAAATAGATATCAAACGGTGTATGCGAAAGTAGAAGGAAGTGCCGCTGCACCAACGGCGGGTCTGCATTTTACCGATAAACTTTTGCAAGAGATAAAGGATATGGGTGTCGAAATAGTAGACGTTCTTCTGCACGTGGGACTCGGTACTTTTAGACCTGTTAAAGTTGACGATTTAGAAACACATCATATGCACTCCGAATATTACGAAATAAGCCAAGAATCGGCTGATAAAATAAATAAGGCAAAAAGAGAAGGAAGAAGAATTATTGCAGTAGGTACTACTTCTGTGAGGACGTTAGAGAGTGCTTCGGACGAAAACGGAATGGTAAAAGCGGTAAAAGATAATACCGAAATATTTATATATCCGCCTTATAAGTTTAAATGCGTAGACGCTTTAATTACTAATTTTCATTTACCGAAAAGTACACTTGTTATGCTGGTTGCTTCGCTTACGGGAAGGGAGAAAATTTTGGAACTTTATAACTTGGCAGTTAAAGAAAAATACCGTTTCTTTTCCTTTGGCGACGCTATGTTTATAGAATAGGAAAATTATGGAAAATTTTTATTACGAACTTGTAAAACAGGACTCTAAAACGGGTGCAAGAGCCGGAATATTCCACACTCCGCACGGAGATATATTAACGCCTACTTTTATGCCGGTTGGAACGCAAGGTTCTGTAAAAGGCGTTATGCCTAGGGATTTGAAAGAAGCGAATACTCAAATCATTTTGGCTAATACTTACCACTTGTTTACTCGTCCGGGAGACGAAATAGTAAAAGAAGCAGGAGGACTTCATAAGTTTATGGCTTGGGATAGACCTATCCTTACCGATAGCGGAGGATTTCAGGTTTTTTCGCTTGCGAAACTTAATAAAATAAAGGATGACGGGGTATACTTTAACTCTCATATAGACGGTAAACTTTGCTTTATATCTCCTGAAAAAGCAATAGATATAGAGAATAACTTGGGTGCTGATATAATTATGGCGTTTGATGAATGTTCTTCGTACGGTTCAGATTATAAAAAGTCTAAAACCGCTATGGAAAGAACTATTAAATGGCTCGATAGGTGTTATAATCATCATACAAATCCAAGTCAGGCACTTTTCCCTATAATTCAAGGGAATATGTATAAAGACCTTAGAGAAATAAGCATAAAAGAAACTTTGCCTTACGTAAAATACGGCGTGGCAATAGGCGGACTTTCAGTTGGCGAGCCGAAAGAAATTATGTACGATATTATGGACTTTATGTTGGACAAATATCCGACGACAGTGCCAAGATATCTAATGGGGGTGGGTAGTCCCGATTGCTTAATAGAGGGCGTTAAACGTGGTATAGATATGTTCGATTGCGTTTTGGCAACGAGAGAAGGAAGAAACGGTACCGCTTTAACTTCTTACGGTAAAGCCGTAATAAGAAACGGCTCTTATAGAGAAGATTTTACTCCTATTGATGAAGATTGTAATTGCTATGCTTGTACTAATTATACAAAGGCTTACCTTCGCCATATGATAAACGTGGGAGAAATGATGGGCGGTATGATGATAAGTTTGCATAATATCACTTATCTTAATAATCTTATGATTAAGATGAGAGAGGCAATAATTCAGGATAGTTTTTCAGAATTCAGAGAAGAATTTTATCGAAAAACGGGAGAAACTTATCCTAAATTTTAATTAGGTTTGTAATTTGCGATAAAAATGCTTGTTTTAAATCGCAAAATCGTTTATAATAGTTACATAATTTTTATAGGAGAAAAGTAATGAAAAAAATAGTTAAAATCTTTGCAATTTGCTTTATGCTTTTAGTTATGGCTTTCGGGCTTACCGCTTGTACGGGGTCAGCTAAAAACACTTTGCCCGATTATATCGCAAAGTATCAAAAATATGACGGGGCGGTATATAGTACAACGGAGTACGTTGAAATAACTACGGATACGTTTGCAGGTTGCTATACTTGGATTGACAATGATGGCAATATAGGGTATTGTTCTAAAATAAACGATTCTAAATACGAATTAAAACCGATAGATGGGAGTACTGGATACACTTTAGAGAAGAAGAATTCTAAGTGGGTTGTAGATGATGACTATAAAGTAAAACCCGCATCTACTTCGGGCTGTAACTCTAACATTTCGACTTACGTTATTTTAGGTGTTTTGTTGGTAGCGGTAGTAGGATTATTCGTTTGGTCTAATATTTCCAGCAAGAAGAAAGAAAAACAAGCAAAAGCAACGGTAAATTCGTTAAAGGTCGGAGATAGAGTAAAGACTATCGGAGGCATTTGCGGATTTGTTTCCGAAATCAATGACGCTGAAAATACTTTCGTTTTGGAAATTAAAGCAGGAAATACGAGTTCTTTCGTGAAATTCGATAAGGGTGCGATTTATCAAACTGCTCCCGCAGAAGGATATAAGAGTCCCGCTCCCAATCCCGAAGTAAAAGAAGAACCCGTTGAAGACAAAAAGGAAGAGAAGGAAGTTTCTCAAAAGAAAGCTTCAACCAAAAAGAAAACCGAAAATAAGTAATTTTAAGGTAATATAAAAGACAAACCTCGCATATCTATTTATTAAAAGATTTGCGAGGTTTTTTATGGAAGAAGTAAAAGAAAGAGGATTTTTTTCAACTATAATAAAAGGAGTTCTTATATCTGTTCTAATAACTTTAATTGCCGTATTTATATTCGGATTTGTAATAAAACTTGCCACTTTAAGTGGTGGAGCAATAAAAGTAGTTAATCAATTTATAAAAGCACTTTCACTTTTAATAGGCGTTTTTGTTTCGGTAAGGGGAAGTAAAGGACTACTTAAAGGTGGGATTATAGGAGTTTTAACGTTCGGCATCGTTTATTTGATATTTGCACTTTTAACAGGTGCGGTAAAATTCGATACTTCTTTTTTAATCGATTTGATTTTCGGTGCGGTTATCGGAATATTGTCGGGGATTATCGCAGTTAATATAAAAAAATATTAAAACAATCAAAAGCATAAAGGGGTACTCTTTAAAAGGGTACTCCTTTATTTTGTGTAAAAAGTTGTATATTTATACAAAATTTTTATAAAAAAGTATTGATTTTTGGTAAATTATTATGTATAATTAAATGACAAATATGTGATGGGGAAAAAAGATGACAAAGAGAAAGAACGTAATTTTTACGCTATTTTTAGCGTTCGTAGTTTTAACGCTTGCTTTTTTGGGTTTATCAAATTATCAAAAAGTCAATGCTATGCAGATTTTTGTTGATAACGACGGGGAAAATATAACGTTAGAATTAGAGCCTTCGGATACTGTTTTGGATGTAAAAGAAAAAATTGCCGATAAAAAAGGTATTAAGGTTGACAAGCAAAATATCTATTTTGATAGCGAACTTTTGGAAGACGAACGTACTCTTGCCGATTATAATATTCAAAAAGAAAGTACCCTAATTCTTAAAATAAAGTCTCCGACAAACGATAAGAATTTTGGGGTATGGATTTTGTTGACAATAATTTTACTTCTTTTGATTGTGTTACTTGTAATCTTTATAATTAGGAAAGGCAGGACAAGAAAAACGGTATAAATTATACAATTAAACGAAAAACGAGAACCTTTCTCGTTTTTTTGTATGGCAAAATATTGATTCCGGTTAAAAAATAAATTTAATTTT
>JAZLMI010000058.1:0-4932 GCA_045598545.1 Christensenellaceae bacterium
ATAATATTTTCAATAAATATTCATGGTTTTTTGAATAAAAAATTAAAAATTCATATCGTCAATATTTAAAGTTTTATAATTACCTTTTCTTAACAACAACAAATACTCTGTATTTTTATCTTTTGAAATAGGAGCGGAAGTTATTTTTAATGGAGAAAGTCCGTTATTTATTGCACAATCAAAAATCCTTTTTACAACTTCTTTTCTTATTTTTACATCTTTTATTATACCGTTTTTAAACTTAATTTTTCTATCTGTTTCAAATTGTGGTTTAATAAGAACGATTATATATTTCCCATCATCTATTATGTTAGACATAATGGGTAAAATATACTTTTCCGAAATAAAACTTAAATCGGCTGTAATTAAATTTATATCTTCATTAAAATCACTTCTTGCTAAAAAACGGGCATTTTTTATTATCGGAACTACCCTTTTATCTTTTTTTATGGATTGGTGCAAAAGTGAATCGTTCAAGTCTACGGAATACACTTTTTTTGCTCCGTTTTGTAAAAGAGCATCGGTAAATCCACCCGTACTTGCCCCCAAATCTACACAAGTATAATCTTTTACCGAAAAGCCGAAGTCTTCTATTGCTTTTTGCAACTTAAATCCGCCTAAGGAAACAAAATTTTTTAAAAAAACACGCTCTACTTTTACGTTTTGCTCAACACACAAAGATGGTTTATCTGTTTTTTGACCGTTTATGAAAATTTCTCCACGCAAAATTGATTGTTTTGCCTTAGTTCGTGAATCAAAATATCCTTTTTCTACCAAATAATTATCTAATCTCATAATAATAAAAAAACACAATTTCTTGTGTTTTAAGATTTTCTTATATATATTTTATCTGTAAATTCTTGCAAAAATTGGCTATTTTCTATTTCTGAAAGAATTCCCTTGCATTTATCATAATGCTGTTTTGCTGTTGTTTTAGCACCGGCTAATCCAAAGATTTTAACAGAGGTAAACTTGTCTTCATCTTTATCTTTATGTGGGGTTTTACCTATCGTAGATAAGTCACCTTCCTCATCCATTATATCATCGGTAATTTGGAATAATATTCCCAAATTGTATCCGTATTCCTTTAATTTATCAAAATATTCATAATTTTTAAAACAAGAAGCAATTAAAAGTGGAGCCGTGATAAGTTTAGAAGTCTTCTTGTTATATATTTCGTAAAGATTTTCAAGAGATAAATTTTTCTTCTCAGATTCTAAATCTAATACTTGCCCACCAATCATACCCCTATATCCTGCAAATTCGGATAAAATTTTACAAGCATTTAAATCTGATTCGGAAAATTTTTCTTTTGAAAAAATAACTTCAAATGCTAAATTTAAAAGAGCATCTCCTGCGAGTATTCCGTAAGCCTCTCCGAATTTTTTATGAGTAGACAATTTCCCTCTTCTAAAATCGTCGTTGTCCATAGCAGGCAAATCATCGTGTACTAAAGAATAAGAATGAATAAGTTCTATTGCAATGGCATAAGGTAAAACTTCTTTAAAATCGACTTTAAGCATATTTGCACAAGCGAGAGTTAAAACAGGACGAATTCTTTTCCCTCCGTCTTTAACGGCATATTGTATAGCATCCGTAATTATTTTAGGAGAAGAATAGTCTAAATTATCGAAAAATAAATTCAAATTTTTATTAAAAATTTCCAAATATTTTTTATAATTTTCTTCAAAATTCATTTTTCTTCCCTTTTTATTGCGACATTATAAGTATTTTCTAACAGCATTGCTATCGTCATAGGTCCTACGCCCCCGGGGACGGGAGAAATATAGGAAACTTTTTCTTTAACGTTATCAAAATCAACGTCCCCTTTAATACCGGACTCAGTTCTATTTATCCCAACGTCTATTATTATTGCATTAGGCTTTACCATATCTTCCGTTACCGTGTTTATTTTCCCAACAGCCGAAACGATAATTTCTGCATTAAGACAAATTTCTTTCAAATTGCGAGTTTTACTATGACATACTGTAACTGTACAATTTTCTTGTAATAAAAGCATAGCCATAGGCTTTCCCACTATATTACTGCGTCCTATAACAACGGCGTTTTTACCCGTTAAATCGACACCCGTAGACTTTATCATTTTTAATACACCAAAAGGTGTACAAGCAACAACGGAAGGCTTACCAAGTGCAAGATTACCTATATTTGTAGGCGTAAATCCGTCTACGTCTTTTTCGGCAGGTATTAAATCTAAAATTTTATCTTCGTTTATGGCTTTAGGTAACGGGAGTTGAACCAATATCCCGTCAACCGAATTATCTTCACTTAAAGAAGTTACAAGTTTTACAACTTCGTTTTCTGTAGCCGTTTCTGGTAAAGTATAGGATAAAGACTTTATTCCCACAAATTCAGCGGATTTTATTTTATTTTTGACATATATTTCAGAAGCAGGATTGTTGCCTACTAAAATTACTGCTAAAACAATATCTCTATCAAAACGTGCTTTAAATTCTTGAACCTTATTTTTTAACTCGTCTTTTATTTGTAAGGCAATTTTTTTTCCGTCTATTATGTTCATTATTGCCTCACTTTTTTTGCGAATTCCGACAATATTCCGTTTACAAAATCCGTACTGTTTTCAGTAGAATATTTTGCAGATAACTTTACTGCTTCGTCAATAGCAACCGCAATAGGCGTATCAAATTTATCGAGTTCTGCCATTCCTATTAAAAGCGAACACTTATCCGCTGCGTATACACGCTCTAATTTATATCCTACAGAAAGTTTTGATATTTTTGACAAATACTCATTTTCGCCATCTAATACACAATCTAAAAGTTTTTGTGCAAAAGATTTATCTTCTTCATTTAATTCTTTGCATAAAACAGCAAAAAGCCCTTCATCACTCGGATTGAAGAGCCTTGCAAACAAATATTTATAAACATTTTCTCTAGCAAGAGTTCTCATTTGTTAATTATCTACCTTTTTATTTTTGTTTGAAGTGCTGATTTTTTTTATTTTTGATGGCACAACTTTCGCCTCAGAAGTACTATCTACGGATTCAGGTTTACTTTTTTCCGTCTCAATAGATTTATCTTCTTTGAGTTCATTTTGTTTTTGTTCAATTTCTTCAAAGATAACGCCTTTTACGTTAACGTTTACAGCAGTTATTTTATATTCCGTCATAGATTCAACGCTATGTTTTACCGCTTCTTGAATCTTAAATGCCATATCCGAAATACTTTGAGAATAATGTACCTTAACTTGCACTTCTACAGAAGCATTGCTTTTATTTAAAGAAACCTTAACCGCTTTGGTATTCTTGTAATCATCAGACGGAAAATACAAATCTACAAAAGGAAGTTCTTCTACCGCCAAAACGACTATTTTATCGATAATACCTTCCCCGTAAACAATTTTTCCCTCGTGTTTACCGTGAAAAACCTTTTTAAATTTTGCCATAATATCCCCTGATAAATAATTCTTTTAATTATTGTATCACAAAATATTATTTTTGCATAGTATTTTTTAAGAAATAGGAATAATTTTTACGTTTTCGGGCGAAGTCGCTATCTCTTCCGAAACTACGGTATATATTCTTATTGCATCTTCGGTTGAAAGGTCAGGCGATTTAGTTATAACGTTAACGTTACCGGAATCTAATCCTATAACCACGACTGCATCTTCAAATCCGTATGCTTTTATAAGGTTTTCAAGCAACATTTCTTTTTCTGTTATATCGGTAAGTTGAACTTTCATTTCTAATGCTTGGTTCTTTGCTTCACTATTTAATTCTGCCGAAGAAATAATTGCGTCCAATTGCAAAAGTTCTTCATTTCTTGTAGAAATTCTTTCTGTCCTATATTGTGAAAAATAATTTGCAGACGTCATAACTGTTGTATTAGGGCTGTTGGTCGGTTCAGTAGTAAGCATAAAATTAAATACCGCAGTAACGGCAAGCAATGCTATCATACAAGATAAAACTATTATTTTTTTCTTTTTGGTCATAAATAAATCTCCTAAATTTTTTTATTTCATCGTCAGAATTTCTATCTGACAAAGTTCCACGTCTAAAAGCGATATGGTCGCTTGTTGAATTTTATATACTACGGAAATATTATCTGCACCCTCTGCAACGATAAGCACTCCTGAAACTTTTGGATAACACTCTTTAAGTGTTACGGTTTTTCCGTTTATAATAATAGGAGTTTCTTCCGTTTCTTTTGTGTTTCCGTTTTCTTTCACGGTAATTTTAGAGGCTAAAACCGTTTCCATACCCGATTCTAATGTAATTACGACTGATACTTTCCCTGCCCCCTTAACGTTACTTAAAACGTTTGAAAGTTTGTTTTCAAGGTTTGTAACATAGTCTTTTTCGATAACACTTTCAACTTGTTTTTTATTTTCCTTCGTTATCAAAAAAACAAGTAAAAATATAAGAATTAAAACAAAGATTATAACTATTTGTATTTTTTTATTGTTTCTAATTTTTTCCGATATTTTTGAAAAATAATTTTTTATGGAAAAATTATTCATAAATTATCACCGCCTTCTTATCTATTCTCAAAAACGAACTGATGCGGTTTTGAATATCCTCGATTATATCTATATGCTCTTTGTCCGAAATAATAACCGCATTACTTAAAAATATTTTAATATTATTTATTTTTAAATTATAGTTATCTTCTTGATATTCTATTTCGACCGAAGATTTACTAATTCCGATATCCTGTAAAATTTGAGTACAGGTATCTTTATAATAAGAAGATTTAAGCGAATTTACGTAATCGATATAGTCGCCTTGCAAATCCATATAATCTTCTTGCAAAATATCATTATAATTAAACTCCCCTTTTATTAGGGTTAAAACAGGATTAATTATGCAAAACATAATAATCAAAGAAAAAGTTGAATTTATTACCTTTTTCATCCTTTTTGCAGGTAGAATTAAAGATATAACGGAGGTTA
>JAZLMI010000059.1:0-3930 GCA_045598545.1 Christensenellaceae bacterium
AAAAAAATGATAATATTGCTAAATTAAAAAACGAAAATCAAAATATGGTTGACGAAATTAACACATTAAATAATAACTTAACTAAAAGTAACAAAGAACTTGTAGACAATGCAAAATTGCAAAGTTCTCTTTTAACAAAAATGGAGGTATCAAGCGATAAATTATATCAAGATTTAAGACATACAAAACAGTTGTATATAAATATGAATTAAAAAAATTATTATACTGAAGCACATAAAAAACACCCTTTTGGGTGTTTTTTTTGGTCAATAATACTCAAAACAGATATATTATTTTTTTATTTTATATTCAATAGTTTTACAAGAAGAAGTTAATAATCTTCTTATTCTTCCACATAAATTCCGTTCTTTCTTAAACACTAGTTCATCAATGGCTTTTATGGAAAATAAAATTTGTAACCAACTTTCAGTTTCTATACATTCCTTTCTTGCTATTTTCAGTTTTGAAAGCATATCCGCTAAACTTTGCGGATATTGTGCTTCACTTATATTTGCAAATACGCTCGTAGATGATTTTCTTATCTGAAAAATCTCGTTTGATAATCCCTTATTTTTTAATAAAGTTTTAGCAATTTCTTCTATTTCAATCGCAAGTTTTTTTTAATATTCATACAAATAATTCGTTTTCATGTAATAATTATAACAAATAATCAATCAAAACGCAAGTTTTGTATGGAATCAATTTGCACAAGCAAATTGTATGGCATCACAACGAAGTTGTGTATGTAATTAAGTTGAGCGTTAAATTACACACATTGCTATCGCAATGATTACATACACGGCTAAAGCCGTGATTACATACTAAGTTTCGCTCCGCTCAACTTGGATAAAAAAATAACGGCAACAAAAGTAGCCGTTATTTTTTTGGTGGAGATGCGGAGATTTGCACTCCGGTCTTGAACGCTTATAAAAAACCTTCTACATACTTATTCGATGTTTATTCTCGAAACGAATACGGTCGTCGAAAACCTTTATCCGTTCCATAATTACTTAATTCCGTTTATATTCCGCAATCAAAAAATATAAACCGTTCCCCGTATTTCTCACGCTCTATCTCTTCCCTACGGGAAAGAAAGAGAAGAACGTACGTTTAATTAAGCAACGTATTGCAATTCTAAATTATTATTTGCATTTAAATTTAATTTTTCCTTTTTTTACGAAGCAGGAACTTCGGTATGCTTACGTCTTTTTTCAGTCGCCCAATCGAATCTGAAACACCCCCGTATAAAAATCCTTATAAAAAGGATTTTTAATTACAAACTAAATTTTATCAATATCAAACGGTGTAAGTTGATAAACGTAGTGATTAAGCCAATTCATATAAATAAGATTAGCAGTAGACACCCAACACATTTTAACGTCCCCGCTCTTACCGTTAATATAGTAATTTTCTGGCGGGTCTATATCTAACCCCCTCTCTAAATCTCTGAAATATTCTTTTTCCAAAGTATCTCTATCGTATTCCGCATGACCCATTATAAATATAAACTTATTATCCTTTGAACGAATTATGGTTGCACCAGCAACGTCGCTTTTAGCCAATATAACCAAGTCCTTACAATCTTTTATATCCTTTTCGTAAACGGTAGTATGTCTACTGTGTGGCATAAAGAATCTGTCGTCAGTACCCTTTAACAATTTATCGTATTTTAAAACTTTAGTATTCCTATATACGCCAAAGAGTTTTTTGGGAAGCTTATGTTTTTCTATTCCGTAATAATAGTAGAGACCCGCCTGGGCTCCCCAGCATATAAACATAGTGCTGGTAACGTTGGTTTTAGCAAAATCGAAAATTTCCTTCAATTCTTTCCAGTACTTAACTTCGGAAAATTCTATATCTTCCACGGGAGCCCCCGTTATTATCATACCGTCGAACTTTTTGTTTTTAACCTCTGAAAAAGGTTTATAGAATTTTTGTAAATGTTCTAACGGAGTATTTTTCCCGACGTAAGTTTCGGTAGATAAAAGAGTAATATTTATTTGCAAAGGAGAATTCGAAAGCAATCTCATAAGTTGCGTTTCGGTAACAATTTTAGTAGGCATAAGATTTAATATCGCAATTTCTAACGGTCTTATGTCCTGAGTCATAGCCCTTTTATCGTTCATAACGAATATATTTTCTCCCTGCAAAATTTTACTGGCAGGAATATCTTTCGGTACTATTATAGGCATATTCGCCTCCTTTATCAAAAGTTAAACTTTTTCTAATGCTTGTTTAATATCGTCGATTAAGTCTTGTGCATTTTCTAGACCACAAGAATATCTAATTAACGTAGGAGTAATTCCCGCTGCTTTTAACTGTTCGTCATTCATTTGGCGATGAGTTGCATTAGCGGGGTGTAAACAGCAAGTTCTTGCGTCCGCAACGTGAGTTTCTATAGCGGCAACCTTTAAGTTTTTCATAAAAGTTTCAGCGTCTTTTCTCGTTCCTTTTATAGAGAAAGAAAGAACTCCGCAAGAACCGTTAGGAAGATATTTTTGTCCTAACTTATAATACTTATCGGTCTTTAATCCGCAATATCTAACCCATTCCACTTTGGGGTGATTATTCAAAAATTCCGCAACTTTAAGCCCGTTTTCGCAATGTCTTTGCATACGAACGGATAAACTTTCTATACCCAAATTAACGTAATAAGCGTTTTGCGGAGATTGAATAGAGCCAAAATCTCTCATAAGTTGAGAAGTCGCCTTTGTTATAAACGCACCTTTAAGCCCGAATTTTTCAGCGTAAGTAATGCCGTGATAACTATCGTCAGGAGTAGTTAATCCGGGGAACTTATCGGCATATTTTAACCAATCAAAGTTACCTGCGTCTACGATAGCCCCACCTACCGAAGAGCCGTGTCCGTCAAGATACTTCGTAGTAGAATGAGTAACTATATCGGCACCCCACTCGATAGGTCTACAATTTATGGGAGTTGCAAAAGTATTATCGATAATAAAAGGAACGCCGTGTTTATGGGCAACTTTTGCAAAAAGTTCTATATCAAGAACGGCACAAGCGGGATTAGCGATAGTTTCGCCGAAAACCGCTTTTGTATTCGGCTTAAAAGCCTTATCCAACTCTTCTTCGGTTGAATCGGGAGAAACAAAAGTGAAATCTATTCCCATTTTCTTCATAGTAACTGCGAACAAATTAAACGTTCCGCCGTAAATAGCCGAAGACGCTATTACGTGGTCGCCACAATTAGCGATATTAAACACTGCAAAAAAGTTTGCCGCCTGACCGGAAGAAGTAAGCATTGCGGCACTTCCGCCTTCCAACTCGCAAATTTTCCCCGCAACCATATCGTTGGTAGGATTTTGAAGACGGGTATAAAAATATCCCGATGCTTCTAAGTCGAAAAGTTTACCCATATCTTCACTGGTATCATATTTGAAAGTCGTACTTTGAATTATAGGAATTTGTCTGGGTTCGCCGTTTTTAGGCGTATAACCACTTTGAACACATACAGTTTCTATTCTCTTTTTGTTTGGCATTTTTAAGTTTCTCCTTAATTGTAATTTTTTATTTGACGTTCTTTATCACGTTGTAAATCTTTTTGCATTAAAACTTTCTTTTTATCATAGGTGTGTTTACCTTGACACAGCCCAAGTTCAACCTTTATAAGTGCTTTTTTAAAGTACAGTTTTAACGGCACCAAAGTTAAACCCTTTTCGTTTATCTTGGAAGAAAGTTTACGCACTTCGTCTTTATGCAGAAGAAGTTTTCTATCCCTCTTCGAATTTTTAGTCGAAAATGCGGTTGACTTATCATACAAGGCTATGTGCATATTTTTTATAATGATATCACCGTTATAGGAAATACAAAAACTGTCTTTTAAGTTTACGTTTCCGCTTCTTAAAGACTTAACTTCTCCCCCTTCTAAAACGATACCCGCCTCAACTGTTTCGAGAACAAAATATTCGT
>JAZLMI010000060.1:0-24367 GCA_045598545.1 Christensenellaceae bacterium
CTCTTATCGTCTTCGCCCTGAAATACCAAATGCAAAGAATATCTAGCCCTAGTCGTAGCGACGTAAAAAATTCTCAACTCTTCGGACTCTCTGTTTTCTCTCATTTTTTCTCTTATTAAGTTGCGAAGTAGCGTTTCTCTAACCGTTCTTTTTTCGTCGTCGAAAGATTTTAATGCAAAGCCCAAATCTTTATCCAAAAGAACGTCGTAAGACTCTTCTTTATCGTAAAACGGTTTTTCTAAACCGCAAAGTATAACCACGGGAAATTCCAAGCCCTTTGAAGAGTGAATAGTCATTACTCTTACTGCGTCCTCATCAAAGGACGGGGAAACGCAAAAAGACTTGGGAGATTTTTCAATTCTTTTCAAAAACTCTTTTACCGTTAAAACGTTACCGTTTTTCTCGCTTAAATTGATAAAAGACTGTACTCTTTTTAACTTCTTTTCCCCTAAAAACTCAGAGAGAACGCACTCTTTATAACCGAATTTTAAAAGTGCTTTTTCCAAAGTGTTTTTAACGCCTATAAAGTCGGAAACAAATCTTAATTCGTCTAAATAATCTTTAAACTCTTTTAATCTTTTTTGCAAATCGGTATTTGCATTTAAAAGATAAAAGGTAAAAGCGTTACAAAATCCGCCGTACTTAAACTTTTTGTCTTTATCTATTGCAAATTCCACTATATCGACAAAATCGTCTTCGGTAAATTTACCGAAAACTTTTAACGAAGTAACAAGTGGCACGTCTTGATTAAAGTTGTCTATAAGTTTTAATAAGTTGATAAGTGCTTGAACTTCTCTGTAATCGCACAGGTTTTCGTTTACCGAAGAAGTAACGGGAACTCCGTGTCTTATTAGCCCCGAAACGATTTTAGAAACGTAAAGATTGTCTCTACTTCTCGTAAGCACCGCTATATCGCTGAACTTTACTGGAAGTTCGCCTTCTTTTGAATAATACTTTTGTTTAAGTTCACCGTATATTATTTTGGTTATTAAAGAGGCCGTTTGGTCGTCTTCGAAAACTTTTTCTTTTTTTATTTCTTCTAAAATATCGTAAATTCTAGGCTCTTCTGTCTTTTTTTCTTTTTTCTCTTTAAGTAAGAAATGTAAATTAAACCTTCCGTTTTTATCTTGGGGATAAATTCCGCCCGATTTTAACGCACTCTCACTTTTATAATCTATTCCCGAATTTTCTTTATTCATAGAAAAGGAAAATATTTCGTTTACGCCTTCTATAACCTTATCGGAAGAACGGAAATTATAGTTAAGCCTTTGAACTTTCTCTCCGTTTTTTTCCATAAAGTCGAATTTATCTCTGAAAATTTCGGGCTTACACCCCCTAAACCCGTATATGCTTTGCTTAAAATCTCCCACCATAAAGAGATTATTGTTTGAAATACGCTTTATTATCTCTTCTTGAACTTCATTTATATCTTGATACTCGTCTACGAACACGTACTTATATTTGTTTTTTATTTCAGATGCGACTTCGTTAGAAGACAATATTTTTAAAGAGTATTTTTCGAGGTCTGAAAAATCCAAAAGATTTTCTTCCTTTTTTTCCTGTTCGTAAAATTCGCAAAATTTATAAAGCACTTTCAAAAAGTTCTCGGCGTCTTCTAAAAGTTTCTCGTATTCTTTTTCTCCGCTACTTATATCGGTTAAAACTTCTTTTACTTCTTCTACTATACCCTTTAAACTTTCAAAGCAATCTTTCAATTCCTCTTTATAAAAAATAGCGTTTTCTGGTAAATTTCTTCCGACGTTAAACCTTAAAGGAAGTACCATTTCCTTTAACGAAAAACAATCTAAACTTAAAGCGTTATCCACCGCTTTAACTAACTCTTCGGTAAACTTTAACGCAGTGTCAAGCCCGTCATTTTTAAAACCTTCGTAACACTTTATAAGTTTACCTTTTATCCTATTTAGATTTTTGTCTATAAAAGATTTATACAAGGAAAGATTTTCCAAAAACCCTTTTTTAGAATAATTATCTCTAAACTTTTCGATTGGCTTAAAAAAATCTTTTTCGGAAGAAAAAACGGCATAAGTTCTCATTACTATCTCTTTTAACTTATCGTCTTTACGGCTTTTAGCATACCTATCTACTAAGTTATCAAACCACTCTTTTTTACTTTGATAAAAAAACCTAAACGTTTTATCTATGGCAAGACTTTTAAGTTCTTCACTCTTATTATCGTCTGCGATATTAAAATCGGGAGAAACCCCCGCAATAAAAAAGTAGGTTCTTATAAGTTTTAGATTAAAAGCGTGAAGTGTTGAAATATCCGCAGTAGAAATCCCTAAAAGTTCTTGGGCTAAACCTTCGTCGTAATTTTCGGCGAGTTTTTTCTGTATCGCCTTTCTTAACTTTTCACGCATATCCCGTGCAGAAGCTTCGGTAAAAGTTACCGCCAAAATCTCTTTTATCCCCGCTTTCTTTTCCGAAATTAACCTGATTAGCCTTTCTATCATAACGAAAGTCTTTCCGGAACCTGCCGAAGCGGATACTATAATATTGCCTTCGTTAAAATTTATGACTTCTTCTTGCTCTATTTTTAACTTTTGCATTATTCTTTACCTCCGCTTACAGAATCTATTATGGTTTCTTCCGAAACGGAACTCACTTCTCTACTTAAATTTTCGTTAGTATAGCACATTGCAAAGTACTTACAATTTTCGCAAGCGTTAGCGTAAGGAGAAGGTGCTATCACGCCTTCAAGCATTTGTTTTCCCGCATTTTCGCACACCTTTAACGCATACTTTACGTAAGAAGAAATCGCATCTAAAGATGACGTTTTATACCCCCTACCTTCCGAACTGATAGGCAAAAAATCACTTTTCCCTTCAATAAAAAGATTTTTATCTTGGGCGTTAATAAGTTCTTTATCGTCCAAAGTTTTTCCAACCGCAAGCGAAGATTTTTTATTCTCTGAAGAATACACGTTTAAAACGGGAATATAATAAGCCCCCGCAAGAGATTTATCGTTCACCGCCGCCGCATACAAATAAAGTTGTAACTTTATCCCCGCAAACAAAGATTTATCGCTTACGTCGTATCCGCCCGTCTTATAATCTATAACCCTACAATAATTTTTATAGGTATCAACTCTATCTATCTTTCCTTCTAACCTTATTTTGCCGTCTAAAAGTTTTATAGAAGGATACTTTCCGCCTTCGCCGAACTTGACTTCCAAATTGCTTTTTTCCGCCTTAAAATCAGAAGACGAAAAGGAAAGGTAAGTTCTAAAACAAAACCTTCCGCACTCTTTAATTACCCTTTTTATCACCGAAGCACTTTTTCCGTCCGATAAGAATTTAGCGTATTCTTCTCTTAAAAACAATTCGCTTTGTATTTTTTCCACGAGTTTAAAAGAACTTTCTTTATCGAAAACTTTATCTAAATTCTCTGCGTAAGACTTAAATATTTCGTGCATCAAACTGCCTACGGTAAGTCCGTCCGGCTCGCCCTTTACGTTATCTTTTATTTTTAGTCCGTTAGACATAAAAGTGGCGTAAGGACATCTATAAAAGTTTTCTATGGTGGTAGGCGAAGTAACCCCTTCGTATAAGTCGTTATTTTTATTAAGTTTAACTTTTATTTCACGGCTTGCACTATCCAACACGGCTTTAACACGTTCATCTTTATCGCACTGAAAATAGTAAGAACTCGCCACACTAAAATCGTTTGTTTTAAGTTCGGAAAACTGTCCGCAAGCCTTTGCAAAATTCTTTAAGCCCTGCGAACGGGTAAGATATTCTTTCCCCGAAGGAAAACCTTTTACGGTAAAGAGTTTTTCCACCTGCTCTATAATTTCGCTCTTATAGTTTTCCGCTCCGCTTTCAGAGTACAACGGATAAGACATTAAAATCGCCTTAGAAAACGCCGAAAGTGCAACCCCCACGTTTTCAACAGTTCTCTTATTCACTACGTTTATCCGTGGTTCTATTAAAACTTTTATCCGTTCTAACTCGTTGATATCGTTATCGTTTAATATCGCCGTATCTTCCTTAAAAGACGGAACTAAATCGTTAAGTCCAAGGATAAAAAGATAGTTCGCTTTGCCGATTGCGGTAGACTTAAAGTCCCCTATAAACACGGCGTCGTTATACTGCGGAATTATGGAAAGTTCAAGGGCTTTAACACCGCTTTCGAATATATCTTTAAACTCTTTATAGGAAACGTCTACGCCCCTTAACATAACTTCCATTTCCGAAAGAATATTCTCTATTTTTTCGTATATTTGAGTGTTTACGGCAGACTGTTCTCTCTCGTTATAATTTTCCAGTTTACAAGAAAAATCTAACAACTTTTCCTTTACGTTAAGACGGTAAAGCATCTCTTTTACCGAAAATTTATTAAAGAACGAACATAAATTTTTTCTGAAATCTTCAAAAGCCGAAAAGTCTTCGCCGTCTTTTTCAAACACGAATTCGTTTTTTATATTGGAATAATCTACGTTATACTTAATGAGATAGTTTTCAAATTTATCGGTAAAAACTTTGTCCTCGCAATATAAAGGATTTTTGAAAAACGCACTTACCGAATCTCTATCCAAATTTTTACGGAATAACTCTATATAAGAATAAATTAAACTTACGAGCGGATGATTTATCGGCTGTTTTTTTATATCCAAAAAATAAGGTATCTCCAAAAGATTAAATGCGTTTATAATACTGTCCTTGTATTTATCCATATCGGGTAAACACAGGGTAAAATCTTTATATCTAGCCCCGTGCAACACGTTGTTTTTTATAATCTCCGCTATTCTTTCCGTTTCCGTTTCTTTATCCGAAAACGCCGAAACTCTTACCCGTTCGGTTTCGAACCGCCCTACTTTATTAGATAGCGGATTAAAAATGTTTTCAGAGATTATTTTCCCTTCTTCTATAAAATCGCTATTAACTTCACTTTCCGAAAAAGAAATATTTTTCTCCTTACAAATATCCTTAAACGCTTTTTGCGTTTCATTTAAAAAACAACAGCCGTTTTCTCCGTTCACTAAAATCGCCGTTACCGACTTCGCATTATCTAAAATAACCGAAATAGCGTTCCTTATTTGTCTTGTAAATCCGTCGGTAAACCCTAAAATATATACGTTACTCTCTCTTATCTCTTCACTTTTCAAAACCTCCGGAAGATAAGACAAAATCGAACTTTGGTCTTTAAAGCCGTTTTTATCTATATACTCTTCATATCCACGGTAAATCTCGGATATATCTTCTAATTTATTGGATAAAACCCCTATCGTTCCTTCCTTTGCGGTTTTTAAATCGTTATAAGTTACCTTCGCACTCTTTAACTGCGATATAAGTTCGTATAAAGAAGGTGCTAAATTGGTTTTAGAGGCGTGAAAACATTTTAACTTTATTCCCGAAATAACACGCTTTACCACCATACTCGAACCTTCTTTTGAAAGAAGATTATCTATTTTTTTTCTTTTACGCAAAAAATTACCGAAAGAATAAACTTCGGTATTAAAACTTCCCCCGAACTTATCGCAAATACATCTTTCCGCCATAAGCGAAAACTTCTCTTCGGTAAAAATTATGTTTTTCTCCGAAAGAGAACGTACCCCCTTAAGTTCTTTTGTTAAAACGTTAAAAAGATTAAAATACGAATCGGTAGTTAAAAGTTTAACCATAACTATATTGTAACATAATTTACAAGACTTTTTAAGTTTTTTTATAAAGAGTTTTACAAAATTTCTTTAATATGTTATTATGTTTAAGTAAACACATTATATAAAGGGAAAGAAAAATGAAAAAATTTATTATTACTTTACTATCCTTACTTCTGATTTTAACAGTCCCCTTAGGCGGGTGCGGTGGCAGTGGAAGTTCGGGCTGTGCAGGTTGTTCTAACAATAAGTCGCCCTTATCTTTTACAAAAGCGTTTTATAACGGAGAAGGCGAACCTTCTATCGGCTATACCGAAACGGCGATTTATAAAGTTACTTTTAACGATAATTATAACGAAGACTTTAAAAAGTCCGAAGCGATTAAATCAAGCGTTTTAGATTATTCTTTTTCTGACGGTGAATACAAAACCGTTTTGGAAGTAAAGCCTAACAGCAGTTTGACCGAATTACCGGAATCCGTAAGCGGGTTTATAACTTCTAATTCGATATATAAATTGACTACCACGTTTAGTATCTCGGTAGATTATACATTAAAGGGACAACCCCAGCCTACCGTAACCGATTTTATAAACAGAACGGTTTATTTCTATACGCAGAACAATTCTTATACTCCGATATATTCTAAAACCGAATCTAAATATACAATAGTAGATTTTAGAGAAAACAGTGCTTCTTTACAAACCGAAGAAAGCGAAAACGAAATAATTTATAAAAAATCTTCTTATAAGGTGAACGGCTCTTCGGTTTCTTACCAGCCTAAAACGGTAATAGATAACGCAGAACTTTTATTCGCTATGAGAAACATAAATATCTCTTCGGGAAAGTCTTTCTACTTACCCGTAGTAGAAGCGTCTTATAAAACGGATAAAACCTTATTAGTTACAAATCAATCGGAAAACACGGGAACGTTCTCTTTCGATTATAACGGAGCGACGTATTCGGAGGAAAAAATAAAAGTAAAGAACTTAAAATATTCCTTGGACGAAAGTAAAACTTCGGGTAAAAATCAATACGTAACTATTCAAAAATCGGAGTCGGAATCGGGCAATATCCCTTCTATGGCGTTAATGTTAAAATACGTTTCGCCGTTAATGACTTACGGAACTTTCGCAAATATGGGAGCGTTGGTTTACACGTTAAATAGTGTAACCGTAACAAATAATTGATAAGTAAAATTTAAAATTATTAAAGGGTTAGTAGAAATTCTACTAACCCTTTTTCGTTATGTTTTTTATAAATATCAGTCTTCTATTAAAGATTTAATTCCGCTAAATACGAAGCCCTTTTCGTCATATTTGAATTTAGAAGAGTTTTCAATCTCTAAATTCTTGCAATTAAAGAAAGCGTAATTTCCTATAGTTATTTCTGAACAATCACTGTAATCGACTTCGATAAGTTCTTCGCAGAAAGCAAAAGCCCCAATTCCTATTTCTTGTAAACTAGCGGAAAGAGTTATCTTTTGAAGTTTACTTACGCAACCCGAAGCAACGAGTTTTTCGAATTCGCTTGCGAAACAAAACTCTCCGATTTTTTCTACGGAAGAAGGTAAAACGATTTCGGTCGCTCTCGTAGCGAAAAACGCCTTATCGCCTATTTCCTTTAAAGAAGAATCGGGGGCAAACTCTATAGAAGTCAACAAGTCGCAATCGTTAAAAGCGAAATTACAAATTTTTTCTACGCCCTTAGAAACAGTAACCTTTTCTATTCCGGAAAATTCAAATGCGTGTTCTCCGATACAAGTTACGTTATCGCCAAAAACAACTTCTTCCACCCTGGTCATACCCGAAAACGCATATTTCGGAACAGAGTAGGAATCCGAAGGATTAACCGTTATTTTTTCTAGATTTATAGGCATATAACAAGTAACGGAATCACTTTCGCCGGTACCGAAAACTATGTTTTGAGTAGTACCGTAATCGTAAGCGTCTTTCCCGAACAAGTGTGCTATCGTCCTCTCGGATTTAACGGATTTATTTTCTGCTTTTGCCGTTTGATTATCGTAAGCGTCCGCATTAGCGGTTTTACCTACAAAAGGAACGGTTAACTCCGTTAAAGCGTTCATTTGGGATAAAGCACCCTCGTCAATAGTTTCTACCGTAGAAGGTATTATCAAAACTTTAACGGTATCGTTACCCTTAAAAGAATTTGCTTTAATTCTCTTTACTTCAATGCCTTTATCCTCGGCAATTTCACCGATATCCAAAACTCCGTCTACCAAAGTTCCGTCGTCAACGTAACCGTATACAGTATATTCTCCCTCGATTTTCTTTATCAAAAGACCTTTTTCGGAAGAAGACGTACTCTTCGGCGTATTGCAAGCAAAAGTTAAACAAATACTCGCTAAACATAAAGTCGCAATTAAAAATATTCTTAAAAGTTTTTTCATATAAAACTCCTTATAACCTATTATCTATACTTAAAATAGTTTAGCAAATATTTAAGAGTTTGTCAATAAATAACTTTTATTATCTTATATTTTTTAATCGTTATGCCTTAATTTTTTAATTAAATCGTATAAATAACCCCAACTGACTTCTAAAATAAGTTCTACGCCTAGCAAAATAACGTGAGAATAAACGTGATGCTTAACGGGGTTTACGATAAGCATTACCGAAAAAATTATTACTATTACGGATTCTATGGCGTTCAAAATCGAAACTGATTTTACGTCCCAAGTCAAAATAGTCCTTTCGTAAATTTCTTCACTCTCTCTAACTATTGCCCAAACCGCCCACATTACGCAAATTATAACGATATTATCCTCAGCCTTTCCTATTTGACAAAGAACTATTATCCCGATTAAAAGCGTAATAAAACCGTTCAAAAATTTTATCTGTTCTTTTTTTATTTCTTTTTTTAAGGTAACGAAAAGTATATTTTCTATACCGTAGTATACCATAACCGTACCGACTAAAAGTGGCAAAAACGCAAAACCGTTTTCCAAAAACACGTGGCTGAAAACAAGCAATAATACGCCCCCTATAAAAAACAATACGGTTTTAACTATTCTGTAAATTTTTTCCATAGTAAATCTCTCAATTTTTATGATAATACCTTTTATTTTAGTTGTCAATAAAAAGAGAATATTTTATAAAATAACTTTTCCGTCTAAAAAACTTTGAAAAAAGCCTTCCGTACCCGTTCCCAACTCTTCAAAAACCGAAATCAAATCGTCGGGGGTGGCGATTTTAAATTTATAGCGTTCGTAATACTTTCTTAAAGCCTTAAAAAACTTTTCGTCGCCTATCGTCTTTCTTAAAGTATCGTACATAATGCAAGGTTTAACGTAAGCGATATTGACGTATTCGTATTCACTCGTAAAATCTTCTAAACTCCTCGTCATAACGGTATTGGTTTTGCCGAAAAGTTTTTCATAAACGGAACAAAAAAGTTTATAAGTTTTAGAAGAAGACTCTACTAAATTTTCTCTCTTATACCCGTATTCCGAGTGATTTTCGTAAAAAAGCACCACCGAATATTCGGCAAGCCCTTCGTCTAAAAACCCGTATTCTATCTCGTTGTTACCTACAACCGTTTGCCACCATTGATGGGCGGTTTCGTGAATAATTACCTCTTTATAAGAAGCCTCTTCTAACCCGTCCGAAATCATAACGAGAGAAGGAAATTCCATACCGCCCTGAACGAAAGGCGTTTCCACAACCGAAAAAGTATCGTAAGGATATTCTCCGAAAGTTTTGGAAAAATAACTTAAACTTTCCTTTGCTACCTTTAACGAGTTTTCGAAATTTTCGTCGTCATAATAATAGTAATTTATTTCGGTATCGTTATATTTATCTTTAACGCACTTAAAATCTTTTGATAAAACAAAACAAAAAGACCTTACCGAGTTTGCCTTAAAAGAGTGAGTTTTCTTGTTCCCCGAAACGCTTTCTTTTAATAATCTTCCGCTTGAAGCGACTACGTAATCTTTATCTAGACTTATTTCCACTTGATAGTCGGCACACTCGCTATAAAAGGGGTCGCCCAAAGAAGAATACAAACACTCGTAAAACCCGACTCCTTCTTCATAACAACAAAGTATGGGATAAAAATTAGCAAGATTAACCGTTTTTGAATTTATACCCGTTCTTGCAACTACGTCCGCAAGGTTGATTTTATATTCTATATTGAAAGTAACCCTTTCGTTCGGAAAAACTTTATCTGAAAGTTTAACTATAAGAAGAGTTTTATCTTCTCCGCCGACTTCATAACTAAGTTCGCCTTTATCCCCTTTAACCGAAAGAATTTCCATATCCCCGTAATTTACTCCGTGCGGATAGGAATTGGATAAGTATTGACTACTGACGGGAGAATACTTTGCACCCTTTCTGAAAGCGTTGGGAAACATATTGAACTTTAACTCTTCGAAACAATTATCGTAAGAATTATAAAAGGTGAATTTTTCTTTTCCGTACAAGGTCTTGCCGTCGAATTCGCAACTTATCTTATAAGAACAAAGTTCCTTTTTATCGTTTGAACAAGAAGTAAACGTAACAGTACAAGAAAGGACAACTACCCACGCAAAAAATACTGCGAAAAATTTTTTCATAAAAATAACTCCGAACAAAATATTTCAACAATATTTTATTCGGAGTTAAACGTTTTAATTACTTTAACTTTATTTTTCGTCTATAGTTAAATACTTTGCGGGGTCTATAACAGTACCGTTTTCAAGCACTTCGAAGTGAAGGTGTGCCCCGTCTAAATATTCCATACGGTTAGTAACCGAAACTTCGCCTATCTTTTCGCCTTTATTTACGACTTGACCTTCGGTTACAAACTCTCCGTCCGAAAGAGAATTATAAACGGTTTTAAGCCCGTTTCCGTGGTCTATCGTTACGCTAACGCCTGATAAAAGTGAATTTTCTACCTTTTCAACCGTTCCGCCGTAAACCGCAAACACGTCCGCACCCTCTACGGCGAAAAAATCTATGCCCTTATGGGCGGAATATCTACTTAACGTACTACTGAATACCATAGTATCGCTATATTCTCCTATACCCGTAATATCTTTAACGGGCATATCGAAAGTTATAATTAAAGAAGCGGGGTCGTCTTTGGTTTCGGAAGAACCTCCCTCTTCACCTTCGTTTTGTCCTTCTTGTCCTTCGTTTCCACCGACGTCGTCGTTTACGACTATAGAAGAAGGCGAAGTCGCTCCGTCCCTATCGCTAATCATTAAAGCTACCGAAATTCCCACCGCAACTATACATAAAGATAAAATAACGTATATGGCGTTTTTTCTTAAAAACGTTAAAACTTTTCCGTTTGATTTGCTCATTTTTTTGTTCTCCTTTTTATGCAATTATTACCGTTAAAAAAATATATATACCTATAAAAATCAAAAACTTCCGTAAATTAAAGGCGTTCCCACTTTAAACCTTTCGTTTTTTCCGAAAAACACCTGAACGTTTACCGTTTTACCCTTAAAAAATACCGAGTTTTTCATCTTGTCGGAATAAGCGTAGTAAGATATGCCTTCTTCCGTACTTTCGGTAAATAAAATATTTAAGTCGAAAGTCTTAATAAAAGAATTAAAATCAAAATCTTCTATGTAACCGCCAAAACTTTCTCCACTCTTTATCGGTACAAAACAAAAATTCTCTTTCGTTACCGTTAAAATCTTTCCGGAAGAGGTGGAAGAATACACTTCGAACTTATCCGAAAAATCTTTAAATACGGGCTTTGAATTTACTATCCACAAAGATACAAGCATACAAAAACTTACCACCGTAACCGCTATTTTTTTAAACATAAAAAATACTTCCCGCAATTTATACGGAAAGTATTGACTGTTTTTTATATATTTATACGTCTAAATAACGTCTAATAAACGTTCTTCTCTCATTAAAGTGGCAAGATTAAAAGTATGCGGTAAATCTCCCGAATTTTTTATAACGGATTTTTCTTCTTTATTAAGTTCTTGATATTCCCCACCAAGCGATAAATATATAAGAATTACTCTATCGAATTTTTTATAAATTCGGTCTACGGCTTTTTTAAAAGTTTCTTTTATTTGTTTTAACTTATAAGAATTTTTGCGGTAAATATCTATCTGTTCGTTTAATGACGTTAATATTTCTAATTCTTTTATATCGAGATTTTGGCATAAAAAATCTGCCCTTTCGTTATAACGTAAAGGTTTAACGATAAAAATATCATCTGAAAACAAATAAAATCTATAAAGTTTTATAAGTCTATAACAAAAAAACAATCTCTTTTCCAAGTCAATCTTTTTAAAGTTACTTAAAGTATATACGGAAGAATTTTTAAAAACGAGATTATCCGTCAATGAATCTGCTACGTGGCATCTAAAAACGTTAAAAATTAAAGCGGAAATTCTCTCTTTAAAAGAAAAAGACAAAATACCGAAACACTCTTCTATACTTTTTATAAGTAGGTTCAAAGAAAACTTATCTATAAAGCCCCCTTTCATTTCGGAGTAAATTTTATAATCTATAATGTCTATAATTCTACTCTCTACGTAAGAAAACATTTTATACGCATTTTTCTCTTTAAAGTCGAAGGTTATAATCCGTTTTGCCGTGATTAAAAAATTTTCTTCCATACCCCCTTTTATTATTTTTACCGAGTTTAGAAAAACGTTATCAAAGACGTTATCTTGCACCACCAAAAAAGGAATATCTCTTAAAGATGCAAAATAAGAAACGGCAGTAAACAAAGAAGACGTTAATGAAACTACTATCCTTACGTCTTCGGGAAGAGAACAAAGTTTTAAAATATCTTCTAAATTATTACTTTCTTCCATTACAAAGTTTATACTTTTAAATCCGTTTTTATCGCAAAACTCGGTTAAAAACACGCCCTTTTCCAAAAACGCTTGTTCGGAAAACACAAAAGCAACTTTTCCGCAAGGGGCATATTTACTACACGCTTGATTTAGGACTGAATTAAAATCGTCAAAACTCACTTCTGTATTACTGAGTCTATCCAAACAAGCGGAAGTCTTTAACAACTTTTCGGTTTCAGCCTTCAAAAAATCACTATTCATAGTGAAAAATTTAATATACTCTTAAAAAAAAGTCAAATAAAAAAACAAAATTTACCGTTTTATACAAAAAAAGAAAAATTTTTACATATTTTGGCATTTTTTTTAAAAAACTATTGAAAATTTATTATAATATGGTATAATAATTATAATAAACTTAGGAGGTTTAGTTATATGAATAAGAGTGAATTAACGAGAGAGATTGCAAACAAAGCAGGCTTAACTATCAAA
Source organism: Christensenellaceae bacterium (assembly GCA_045598545.1). Lineage (GTDB taxonomy): Bacteria > Bacillota > Clostridia > Christensenellales > Borkfalkiaceae > UBA1259. Next base: position 12,879 of record JAZLMI010000060.1, read on the forward strand.
GACGCAGGTCTTGCACTTGACGGGTTTATCGAAGCGGTAACCGGTGCATTGAAAAAGGGAGACAAAATTCAAATTTCCGGATTCGGAACTTTTGAAGTAAAGAAGAAAGCGGCAAGAGAAGGTATCAATCCCAAAACTCGTGCTAAAATCAAAATACCCGCAAGCAACGCTCCTTCTTTCAAATTCGGAAAAGCTTACAAAGACCAATTCTAATTTGAAAACAAAAAAAAACGGTTTATCCTTCGATAGGCCGTTTTTTATTTTATCCTTTATAAAGAAAAAAAGAGACGCTTAAAATTAAAAGCATCTCTTTTATTTTGATTTAAGTCGTCAAATTACTTGCTGATTTTTGCAACGACGCCGGAACCAACGGTTCTTCCGCCTTCACGAATAGCGAAACGGAGTCCTTCTTCCATAGCAACCGGAGTAATCAACTTAACTTGCATTTTGATGTTATCACCGGGCATAACCATTTCTACGCCTTGGGGAAGTTCGATAGAACCGGTAACGTCGGTAGTTCTGAAATAGAACTGAGGACGATAATTATTAAAGAACGGAGTATGACGTCCACCTTCTTCCTTGGTCAAAATATAAACTTGACCTTCGAATTCGGTATGAGGTTGAACAGTTCCGGGTTTAGCAATAACTTGTCCACGTTCGATATCCTTTCTGTCAACACCACGGAGAAGAGCACCAACGTTGTCGCCTGCTTGAGCTTCGTCCAAAGTTTTTCTGAACATTTCAAGACCGGTAATAACGGTTTGTTTCTTTTCTTCGGATAAACCGACGATTTCAGCGGGGTCGTTAACTTTCGCAACACCACGTTCTACTCTTCCGGTAGCAACGGTACCACGACCGGAAATGGTCATAACGTCTTCTACAGGGAGAAGGAAGGGTTTTTGGTCGTCTCTGGTCGGAGTAGGAATATAAGCGTCAACTGCATCCATCAATTCGAAAATGCACTTGCATTCTGCAGAACTCTTAACTTCGTCAGCAGAGTGGTCAGCTTGTGCGAATTCCAAAGCCTTCAAAGCGGAACCCTTGATGATAGGAGTTTTATCTCCGGGGAATCCGTATTCGGTAAGAAGGTCTCTGATTTCCATTTCAACGAGTTCCTGTAATTCAGGGTCGTCTAATTGGTCGCACTTATTCATAAATACGATAATATAAGGAACACCAACTTGACGAGCAAGAAGAATGTGTTCTCTGGTTTGAGGCATAGGACCATCGGTAGCAGCAACAACTAAGATTGCACCGTCCATTTGAGCGGCACCGGTAATCATGTTCTTAACGTAGTCTGCGTGTCCCGGGCAGTCAACGTGAGCATAGTGACGATTAGCGGTTTGATATTCAACGTGAGCGGTATTGATTGTTATACCTCTTGCTTTTTCTTCAGGTGCTTTATCGATTTCATCATATCTCATTTTTTGAGCTTCACCCAAAGTAGATAAAGTCATCGTGATAGCAGCGGTAAGAGTTGTTTTACCGTGGTCAACGTGACCGATTGTTCCGATGTTTACGTGCGGTTTACTTCTGTCAAATTTAGCTTTTGCCATTGTTGTTTCCTCCAAAAATTCTTTAATTTATAATTTTTATTTGTTTTTTGTTAAACATTACGTTTATTTTACAATAATTTTATTTAATTGTCAACGATTTTACGCTTTTTTACCGATTATCTTCTCTGCAACGGACTTAGGAACTTCGGCATAATGGTCGAACTGCATAGTGTAGTTACCTCTGCCCTGAGTTCTAGACCTTAAATCGGTTGCATAACCGAACATTTCGGCAAGCGGGATATGAGAATCTATAACTTTTACGCCGTTCCTGTCTTCGGTACCTTGAATAATACCACGACGGGAAGTAACGTTACCCATAAGGTCGCCAAAGTATGCGTCCGGAGTAGTTATTTCAACCTTCATAATCGGCTCTAAAAGAACGCTCTTTGCTTTTTGTAAGCCGTCTTTTAACGCCATACTTCCTGCAATCTTAAACGCCATTTCGGAAGAGTCGACTTCGTGGTAACTTCCGTCGTAAACGGTAACCTTAAAGTCAACGACTTCGTAGCCTGCCAAGATTCCGTTTTTAGCGGCTTCTTGAATACCTTTATTGACAGGTTGAATAAATTCTTTGGGGATTGAACCGCCGACGGTTTCGTCGACAAATTCGTATCCTTTACCCGGTTCTTGCGGTTCAAGACGGATTTTACAATGTCCGTATTGTCCGTGACCACCCGTTTGACGCTTAAACATACCTTCCGCTTCAACTGCTTGACGGATAGTTTCCTTATAAGCAACTTGCGGTTTACCTACGTTTGCTTCTACTCTGAATTCACGGAGCAATCTGTCTACGATTATCTCCAAGTGAAGTTCGCCCATACCTGCGATAATGGTTTGAGAAGTTTCGGGGTCGGTGTAAGTCTTAAAGGACGGGTCTTCTTCTGCAAGTTTTGCAAGGGCAAAGCCCATCTTTTCTTGACCTGCTTTGGTCTTAGGTTCGATAGCAACCTGAATAACGGGGTCGGGGAATTCCATCTTTTCCAAAATGATAGGATGGTTTTCATCACATAAAGTATCACCCGTAGTAGTATCTTTTAAACCTACTAACGCTACGATTTCTCCCGCTTGAACTTCTTCTACTTCTTCACGGTGATTAGCGTGCATACGCAAAATTCTCGCTATTCTCTCTTTCTTTCCTTTAATACTGTTATAAACGTAAGAACCCGTCTTTAACGTTCCCGAATATGCACGGAAGAAAGCAAGTTTTCCGACAAAGGGGTCCGTCATTATCTTAAATGCCAAACCGCAGAAAGGTTCTGCATTGTCGGGTTTTCTGTCTTCTTCTACGTCTGTATCGGGATTGGTTCCCGTAATATGACCTATATCCAAAGGATTGGGAAGGTAATCTACTATTGCGTCCAAAAGGTTTTGAACACCCTTATTCTTATACGAAGAACCGCAAAGAACGGGAGTTACTTTCATAGCGATAACCGCTTTTCTTAAACCTTTCTTTATTTCGTCGATGGAAAGGTCGCCTTCTGCGAAATATTTTTCCATAAGAGCGTCGTCCATCTCAGCAGCCATTTCAACGATTTGACTTCTGTATTTTTCAACGTCTGCCTTCATATCTTCCGGAACGTCGGTAACTTCTATTTCGGTACCTAAGTCGTCTTTATAAATATCAGCCTTACGGGTAATGATATCTACAACGCCTCTAAAGGTATCTTCTTTACCGATAGGAAGTAAAATAGGAATAGCGTTGGTGTGAAGTCTTTCGTGCATCATATCTACTGCGTTAAAGAAATTTGCACCGTTGATATCCATTTTGTTTACGTATGCAATTCTGGGGACTTTATACTTGTCCGCCTGACGCCATACCGTTTCACTTTGGGGTTCAACACCGCCCTTAGCACAGAAAGTTGCAACCGCACCGTCTAAAACACGGAGCGACCTTTCAACTTCTACGGTAAAGTCAACGTGTCCCGGGGTATCAATAATGTTGATACGATGGTCCTTCCAATAACACGTGGTAGCCGCAGAAGTAATGGTAATACCACGTTCTTGTTCCTGAACCATCCAGTCCATAGTTGCTTCACCGTCGTGGGTTTCGCCGATTTTATGAACTTTACCGGTATAGAACAAAATACGTTCGGTAGTAGTCGTTTTTCCTGCGTCGATATGTGCCATTATACCAATATTTCTGGTTATTGTTAAATCACTTTTATCGGGCATATTAACCTCCTAATTAAAATCTGTAATGAGCAAAAGCCTTGTTTGCTTCAGCCATTCTGTGAGTATCTTCTTTCTTCTTTACTGCATTACCGCCGTTATTGAAGGCTTCGACAAGTTCTGCGGAAAGTCTTGTTGCCATATCTCTTTCCCCTCTCTTTCTAGCAGCTTCAACAAGCCAACGGATTGCCAAAGTTTGTCTTCTTTCAGGTCTGATTTCGATAGGTACTTGATAGTTAGCACCTCCTACACGTCTTGCTTTAACTTCTACCATAGGCATAATGTTATTTAACGCCTGATTGAACATTTCTTTGGGTTCTGCACTTACCTTTTCGGAAGCCATTTTGAACGCTTCGTAAACGATATTTTGTGCAATTCCTTTTTTACCGTCTAACATAACTTGGTTAACGAGTTTGGTAACGACCTTATCGTTATACACGGGATCCGGTAAAACATCTCTTTTTGCTATATTGCCTCTTCTTGGCATAATATAATCCTCCTTTAAATTTTTTGTGCAACTTAATGCACGATTTTTAAGGGTAACCCCTTAAAGTACAGCTATCACTTGCCCATAAGGGTAGCGAACCTTCTGCTTAAAAAAGCATACTGCCTACTTACTTACGGGTTATTTTCCGAGTTATCCGAGTTTAAGTAGGTGTGTTAAGTTGATTTATAAAAATTACTGAACTTAACTTAAAATTTATTTAGGCCTTTTAGCACCGTATCTGGAACGAGCCTGCTTACGTTTAGCAACGCCTGCAGTATCCAAGGCACCACGAATGATATGATATCTTACACCAGGTAAGTCTTTAACTCTTCCGCCACGAATAAGTACGGAACTGTGTTCTTGTAAGTTATGACCTTCACCGGGGATATAAACGATACCTTCGCCCTTATTGGTAAGTCTGACTCTTGCGATTTTACGAAGAGCAGAGTTAGGTTTTTTAGGTGTAGTAGTGGTAACGGATAAGCAAACTCCACGCTTTTGAGGACATTCTTCCAAAATAGGGGATTTTGACTTATAGGTTATTTTCTTTCTACCTTGTCTGATTAACTGTTGAATTGTTGGCATATCGCACCTCCTTTAATTTTTCGGATATTCGGAAAACGGATTCGGAAACTCCGTTATCGGAAACAAATTCGTCTTTCGCCGAACTTATAATAAAGTCCGACGAAATATTATTTTAACATTTATAAACCTTTTAGTCAATTAAAAACGAAGGGTTTATAAGGTTTTTAGGTAAATTATTCAGCGTCTTCGTTAGTTCTCGGAAGAACGGTTTGCGGGGACAAGTTCTTGTAATTTTTGATACCCGTACCTGCGGGGATAAGTTTACCTATGATTACGTTTTCTTTAAGACCTACTAAGGGGTCAATCTTGTTTTTAATAGCGGCTTCTGTTAGCACTCTTGCAGTTTCTTGGAAGGACGCTGCGGAGAGGAAAGATTCTTTAGCCAAAGCAGCCTTAGTTATACCCAAGAGAATTCTCTTTCCGACAGGCGGACGTAAACCGCTGTCCAACGCCTTTTTGGTTTCTTCTTCGAACCTGTAAAGGTCTAACTTTTCTCCGGGGAGAACGTCTGCGTCGCCGGGGTTTTCCACCTGAACTTTCTTCATCATTTGGCGAACGATTATTTCAACGTGCTTATCGTTGATATCAACGCCTTGTGAACGGTAAACGCTTTGAATTTCTTTAAGGATATAATCTTGAACGCCCTTAATACCTTTGGTCTTTAATATATCTTGCGGATATACCGAACCGTTAGTCAAAACCGAACCGGGTTCTACCTTGTCGCCCGTCTTAACGATAACGCCCGTTCCGAAAGGTATGGTGTAATCTTCGGTTTTACCCTCGTCAGTCTTAACGATAACGTGAATTATCTTATCTTTTTCTTGTATTTCTACCTCACCGCTGTGTTCGCAAACGATTGCGGCGTGTTTAGGCTTTCTTGCTTCGAAAAGTTCTTCGACTCTCGGAAGACCTTGCGTGATATCGCCCGTACTTGCAATACCGCCGGTGTGGAAGGTACGCATCGTAAGTTGAGTACCCGGTTCACCGATAGATTGAGCGGCGATAATACCGACCGCTTCGCCGACTTGAACGGGAAGGTTATTCGCCATATTCTTTCCGTAACATTTAGCACAAACGCCAGTCTTAGAGTGGCAAGTAAAGATACTTCTTATTTCGACTTCTTCTACGCCTGCTTTATCTATTTCGTCAGCCAAGTCTTCGCCTATCATTTCGCCTGCTTTTGCCATAACTTCGCCGGTCTTGGGATTGATAACGTCGGAAATAACAAATCTTCCTGCGATTCTGTCACGGAGTTTTTCTATTATTTCGCCCTTATTACCCTTGATAGCCGAAACTTTTATGCCCTTCGGACTTTCGCCCAAGGACGCAAAGCAATCGTCTTCTTTAATGATAACTTCTTGCGAAACGTCGACGAGTCTTCTCGTTAAGTAACCGGAGTCAGCCGTCTTTAATGCGGTATCCGCCAAACCTTTACGTCCACCGTGCGAAGAAATGAAGTATTCCAAAACCGAAAGTCCTTCCCTAAAGCACGACTTAACCGGAATTTCGATAGTTTTACCGTTCGGGTCGCTCATAAGTCCACGCATACCTGCAAGTTGCTTAATCTGGTCGATAGAACCACGGGCACCTGAATTAGCCATCATAAGAATGGGGTTAAATTCGTCGAGTGTTTCTTTCAACTTATCGGTAACGTCATCGGTAGCCTGTTTCCAAATGGAAACGACTTTCTTATATCTTTCGTCGTCGGTGATGAAACCTTTTTTATAGAGGTTTTCTACCTTTAAGACGTGTTCTTCCGCCGCCTTTAATATAGCGGGCTTATCTTTAGGCATATGCATATCGAATACGCTGGTCGTGATAGCACCGATAGTAGAATACTTATAACCTAAGGACTTAATCTTATCGAGAACGTCCGCCGCACAAGAAGCACCGTGACGCTTAAAGCAAGCACCTACGATATTTTGTAAATCTTTCTTAACTACGAGTTTATCTATCTCGTACTTTAAGAAATCTTCTTTACTTTCTCTCTTGGTGAACCCTAAATCTTGCGGAATTGCTTCGTTGAAGATAATCTTACCTACCGAAGTTTTAACTCTACCCGTAATGGTTTCGCCGTTAACTTCTACCGAACGACGAACGAGTATTTCGTCTTGAAGACCTATCTTACCCGTTTGATAAGCCATAACCGCTTCTTCTGGAGAAGAATAAGAAACGGTATATTCGGGAACGCCGTACAAAACGCCGTTTTGGTCTTTCAATCTCTTTTCGTTGTACTTTTCACCTATCTTACGACGGATAAGGGTAAGGTAATACGAACCCATAACCATATCTTGAGTAGGACTCATAACCGGTTTACCGTCGGAAAGTTTTAATATGTTGTTGGAAGCAAGCATCAAAAATCTCGCTTCTGCTTGTGCTTCGATAGAAAGCGGAACGTGAACTGCCATTTGGTCTCCGTCGAAGTCGGCGTTGAACGCACCGCAAACGAGCGGGTGAAGTTTAATTGCTCTACCTTCAATCAAAACGGGTTCGAACGCTTGAATAGAAAGTCTATGAAGCGTAGGAGCACGGTTAAGCATAACGGGGTGGTCTTTAATAACGTCTTCTAGTACGTCCCAAACTACCGTTTTAGCACGTTCTACCGTACGTTTTGCACTCTTAATATTGTGGCAAACGTTGTTTTCTACAAGTTTTTTCATTACGAAGGGCTTGAAGAGTTCTATCGCCATTTCTTTGGGCAAACCGCATTGATAAAGTTTAAGTTCGGGTCCTACGACTATAACCGAACGTCCGGAATAGTCGACACGTTTTCCTAAAAGGTTTTGACGGAATCTACCCTGTTTACCACGGAGCATTCCCGAAAGAGATTTAAGTTCTCTATTGCCTGCACCCGATACCGCTTTACCACGTCTACCGTTATCGATTAAAGCGTCTACCGCTTCTTGAAGCATACGCTTTTCGTTTCTTATAATGATTTCGGGAGCACCGAGTTCCATAAGTCTTTTTAAGCGGTTATTTCTATTGATAACACGTCTATACAAGTCGTTTAAGTCGCTGGTTGCGAATCTTCCGCCGTCCAACTGTACCATAGGACGGAGTTCGGGCGGAATTACGGGAAGAACGTCTAAAATCATCCATTCGGGGCGGTTACCGCTCTTTCTGAAAGATTCTATAATTTCGATACGTTTTACCGCACGAATTCTTCTTTGCCCCGAACTGTTTTCTTCTATAATCTTTTTGGTTTCTAAACTTTCTTTATCGAGGTCTATAGCCATTAAAAGTTCTTTAATCGCTTCCGCACCCATACCGGTCTTAAAAGAACCTACGCCGTATTGTGCTTCGAAATCTTGCTTTTCTCTATCGTTTATAACCTGCTTATACATAAGCGGGGTTTCGCCGGGGTCTAACACGACGTGGCAAGCAAAATATAAAACTTGTTCCAACGCCTTTGGACTCATATCGAGCATTAAACCAATTCTCGAAGGAACGCCCTTAAAATACCAAATGTGCGAAACGGGAGCGGCAAGTTCGATATGTCCCATACGGTCTCTACGAACTTTGGATTTAGTAACTTCAACACCGCACTTATCGCAAATTACGCCTTTATAACGAATACGTTTATATTTTCCGCAATGGCATTCCCAGTCCTTTGTCGGTCCGAAAATTCTTTCGCAGAAAAGTCCGCCCATTTCGGGTTTTTGCGTTCTGTAATTTATGGTTTCGGGCTTTGTAACTTCGCCGTAAGACCAACTTCTAATCTTTTCGGGAGACGCTACTCCTATTTGAATCGAATCAAAATTGTTAAGTTCAAACATATTTATTCCTCCCTATTATTCTTTGTCCTTATCGTCTTCGTCGTCGAAATCGTCTAAAAATTCCGTTCCGTCGGGAATTGTAGTATCGATTTCTCCGTCGTCGTCTTCGAACATATCTTTTGCGTTAAAATCGAAGTCTTCGTCGAGATTTACTTCTTCGTCGTCCTTAAACTCTTCGTCGGGTTTAACGTTGTCGAAGTTGCCGAGAGAAACTTCTTCTTTGTTTTCTCTTTCCTTCATTGCGGGAACGTCGTCAATATCGCTTTCGATAAGGTCTTTAATAGCGAGTTCTTCGTGATTTTCGGTAAGAACTTTCATATCGAGAGCAAGAGATTGCAATTCCTTTAACAATACCTTGAACGCCTCGGGGATACCGGGTTCGGAGATATTAGTACCTTTAACTATGGATTCGTAAGTCTTTACACGTCCTACAACGTCGTCCGACTTAACGGTCAAGATTTCCTGTAAGATATGTGCCGCACCGTACGCTTCCAAAGCCCAAATTTCCATTTCACCGAAACGCTGTCCGCCGAATTGTGCTTTACCGCCCAAAGGTTGTTGCGTTACCAAACTGTAAGGTCCTGTTGAACGTGCGTGAATCTTATCGTCGACCAAGTGGTTTAACTTAATCATATACATTTGTCCGACGGTAACTCTGTTTTCAAAAGGTTCGCCCGTTCTGCCGTCGTAAAGTTGAATCTTTCCGTCGACTTCGCCGTCGGGGTTAACCAAGTTGTTTTCCTTTAATAATTCTCTTATATCGCTTTCGGTTGCACCGTCGAATACCGGAGTTGCAATCTTCCAGCCGAGTTGTTTACAAACGAGTCCCAAGTGAACTTCCAAAACCTGACCGATGTTCATACGGGAAGGAACGCCCAACGGGTTCAAAACGATTTGTAAAGGAGTTCCGTCTGCCATAAACGGCATATCGTTTTCGGGAAGAACTCTCGAAACGACGCCCTTATTTCCGTGACGTCCCGCCATCTTATCGCCGATACCGATTTTACGTTTTTGAGCGATATAAACTCTTACTAATTTATTTACACCGGGCGACAATTCGTCTTTATTTGCCCTAGTGAATACTTTAACGTCTACGACCACACCGCCTTCGCCGTGAGGAACTTTCAAGGAAGTATCTCTTACTTCTCTCGCCTTTTCTCCGAATATTGCACGTAAAAGTCTTTCTTCGGGGGTGAGTTCGGTTTCGCCCTTAGGCGTAACTTTACCTACCAAGATATCTCCCGAATTGACTTCCGCACCTATTCTTACGATACCGTCTTCGTCAAGGTCTTTAAGTGCGTCGTCGCCGACGTTAGGTATATCTCTCGTAATTTCTTCTTCGCCGAGTCTTGTATCTCTCGCTTCGATTTCGTGTTCTTCTATATGGATAGTGGTGAACACGTCTTCACGAACCAACTTCTCGGAAAGAAGTATTGCGTCTTCGTAGTTATAACCTTCCCACCTCATAAACCCGACTAAAATGTTTCTACCGAGTGCAAGTTCGCCGTTTCTGGTAGAAGGTCCGTCCGCTATGGTTTGGTTCTTTTCAATCTTTTCGCCCTTATCTACGATAGGTCTTTGATTGATACAAGTACCTTGGTTACTACGTTCGAATTTCTTTAACTTATATTCTCTATCCGTACCGTCCGCTTCGGTTATGATAATCATATCGCTCGAAACGCTCTTTACTACACCGCTTTCCTTTGCGTTTACCATAACGCCGGAATCGTATGCGATACGTCTTTCGATACCCGTTGCGACTATTGCGTTTTCGGGGCAAAGCAAAGGAACTGCTTGACGTTGCATGTTAGAACCCATAAGGGCACGGTTGGTATCGTCGTTTTCAAGGAACGGTATAAGTGCGGTAGCAACCGATATAAGTTGTTTAGGAGAAACGTCCATATAATCGATTTTCTCTTTAACTTCTTCGGTTATATCCGCTTGGTGTCTGCAAGAAACACGGTCGTTTACGAAATGTTTATTATCGATAAGCGGTTCGTTCGCCTGTGCTACTATATATTTATCTTCTTCGTCTGCGGTAAGGTAATCTACGTGTTCGGTAACGATAGTTTCCATCGTGCCGTCAGAATTTAACGTGTGTTCTACCTTTCTATACGGCGATTCGATAAATCCGAATTCGTTGACCTTAGCGTAAGCCGCAAGAGAAGATATAAGACCGATATTCTGACCTTCGGGGGTTTCTATCGGACACATTCTTCCGTAGTGAGAGTGGTGAACGTCACGAACTTCGAAAGTTGCTCTGTCTCTATTCAATCCTCCGGGACCTAACGCAGAGAGTTTTCTCTTATGCGTAAGTTCGGCAATCGGGTTGGTTTGGTCCATAAATTGAGAAAGTTGAGAAGAACCGAAGAACTCTTTTATAGCAGAACTTACAGGTCTTACGTTTACCAAACTTTCGGGAGTAACTTCCTTGGGGTCTTGGGTAGACATTCTTTCTCTGATAACTCTTTCGAGTCTTGAAATACCGATACGGAATTGATTTTGTAAAAGTTCTCCGACCGAACGAACACGACGGTTGCCCAAGTGGTCGATATTGTCGGAAGTTCCGATACCGAAATTTCTATCTAAGTTCACGGAAACGGCTGCGACGATATCGTCTACCGTAACGTGTTTATGATTTAACTTGTCGAGAAGAGGACGAATAAGTTTTTTATCTTCGAAAGAAATTTCTTCGGGAACGCCTTCCTTTACTATCTCGTAATATCTTGAACAAGCGGAAACGAATTTCTCTCTGATTTCCTTCGCCTTTTCGTCGTATTTTTTATCTTCGGGTTTTTCTTCTTCGCCGTTTTTAGCCTTATCTTCCAAATAGAAAAGTGAATTTATTTCGTTTCTCAATTCTTCGGCGGTTTCTTCTACGCCCTTCTTTTTAGCAAGGTCGCTGACCTTTTTGGA
>JAZLMI010000061.1:0-11666 GCA_045598545.1 Christensenellaceae bacterium
CCGTTTATAAAATAATAACCGTAACCAAGCCCACATACATAAATTTCTGCCCTATTAAAATTATGTATGCAAAATTTTCTTCTGAACCTATTAGCAGGATCATTAAAAGAAAAAACTTTATTCAATTTTTTTGGTGACTTAATAAAAACCTTATTTAATTGCATATAACTTTAATTTTTACAAGCACTCATAACTACTTACAATTTATGAGTTTACTCAACCTTTAGATTTTAACTTTTAATTATTATATCAATATATTTAAGTATTGGCAAATTTTTATTGTTACATTTTTAAAAAGTATATTTAATTTTTATCGTTATAAAATGAAAAACCACCAGTTAATCTAGTGGTTTCTTGGCGGAGAGTTAGGGATTCTGCCCCTTATTAAGGGGAAAGGCGATTTATCGCCGAGGGGTTTGCCGTCCACGGCGAGGGATTGAACCCAGCATTTGAAAAATGCTAACGAAGGATTCCCATTATTGCTTTGCAATAGTGAAAAAAGATAGATAAACTTTTGTTTACCTATCTTTTTGATTTTGGCGGAGTGAGTGAAACGTAAGTTGAACCAAAAGGTTTGATTTACGTTGTTTTTTATGCTTGAAAATTGACTTAATATCAAAAAAATACGGTAGTAATTGACTACCGTATTTTTTAACATATTTTGGTTTTCAAACCGTTTTTTCAAAATCCTATAATGGTTTTCGTTTGATTTGTCGCCGTTGTTATTAGGGAAAAGGCAATAAGGCAAACTATCCGTATTACGGTGTTTTATAACGCACGCACAACATTTTCCGTGATTGGGACACGTTGTTTTCGGGCTAATACATTCTTTTGCGTTTTCACAAGACATAACATTACCCCTTATTTTGACACCCACAACCGCAGGTACAAACTTTTGCGGAATCTTCTTCCGCCATTTTTCCCTTTATAAGCAATTCGATTTGCTCAACCGATAACATTCTACCCATAGCAACGACTTTTCCGTCAATTACAATGGCAGGGGTGGACATAACGCCGTATTTCATAATTTCCATTGTATCGGCAATGTTTACGGGCATTTCAATACCGCAATTTTTCGTAGCAATCACAGCGTTTTCGTGATTCTGTTTAGACTTTTTGCAACAGTAACCAAGTGTTATAATTTTCATAATATATCCTCCAAAAAAATAATTTATACAAATAAAAAGTTAATAGCGTTAAAAGTAAAGCCTATAACTATAATACCAACTACAACAATAAATATAAACCAAAATAATAATTTAGGCTTAACTGCTTTTGAAAGCAAAATCATTGACGGCAAGGAAAGTGCGGTAACACTCATCATAAAGGAAAGAATCGTTCCAACGCCAACACCTTTTGCAAACAACGCTTCCGCAACAGGTATAGTACCGAAAATATCGGCATACATAGGCGTGCCAAGAATAGTCGCAAGTGGAACGGAATACCATTTATCACTTCCCAAAACCAACTGTATCCACTCGGTAGGGATAAAGTTATGAATAGTTGCTCCGATACCAACGCCGACAAGAATATAAACCCATACTTTTTTTAACGTTGACAGCATTTGGTCTTTTGCATAAATCAATCTGTCATTTCTTGTAAGTTCCATACCGTCAACTTCGGCAATACTGCCTTCCAAAATAAAGTCTTGCACGTGTTTTCCTATACCCGTTTTTTCAATAATTGTTCCACCGATAATGGCAAGGATTAAACCCACGATAACGTAAGCAATCGCAATAGGAAAGCCGAATACACTCACAAGTAAAATAAACGCACCTAAATCAACGAGCGGACTTGAAATTAAAAAACTGAACGTAACACCGCTTGAAATTCCTGCACGGGTAAAGCCCATAAAGATAGGAATAGACGAGCAAGAGCAAAAGGGCGTAACCGTACCAAGCAAAGCACCAACCGCATTTGCACCGATACCCTTAAATCGTCCAAGTATTTTTTTTGTTCTTTCGGGTGGAAAATAACTTTGAATATACGAAATAAGAAAGATAAGCAAGCATAACAATACGACTATTTTTACCGTATCATATACAAAAAAATGTATTGCTTGACCCCAATGCCCCGACATAAAGGTTTCGCCAAACATAGTGCTAAACGCCATACCGATTAAAGCGTTTAGCCATTTCATACCAAGTATTTGGTCAGTTATAAAATCGCCTATTGCTTTTAACCCGTTTACCCCGTCCACAACTAAGGCAATCCCTATTGTAAGCAACACAACAGCAATTACCCCAATAAGACACCATAACATTTTGCGTTTTTTAGTTTCCATAATATAACTCCTTATATTTATTTTTGTCTATATAGACAATTATCTATATGATAGAGAAAAAATATATGCGAACTTAATCGCACGTATTTTTTTTGCAAGTATTTTCATTTGTTTTTCCCGTTTTACATTTCGTATCGCCGAGAAAATCGAGCATTTCGTTGAGTTTACAGCAAGCAAGTGTATAATAAGTCCATTTCCAATCTTTTTCCGCTTTTACCAAACCGCAGTCACACAATACTTTCATGTGGTGGGAAAGCGTAGGTTGTGTAATATTGAGTTGCTCCAAGATTTTGCAACCGCAAAGCGTACCGCCACGCAACATTTCAAATATCTGCATACGAGTATCGTCCGCTAACGCTTTTAAGATTTTCGTGCATTCTTCTCTTCCCACCACACATACCTCGCATAGATTGTTATCAATATTATTATATCAATCACATAGACGTTTGTCAATGAAAAATGAGCAATTTTCATAAAAATTAAAAGTTAAAAAAAGCAAAAATGCAACCGTGGCGTGTGCTTGTCTTGATACAAGTCGTCGTATAAAAAAATAACCTAAACTGAAACAAGTTCAATTTAGGTTATTCTTGGCGGAGAGTTAGGGATTCTGCCCCTTATTAAGGGGAAAGGCGATTTATCGCCGAGGGGTTTGCCGTCCACGGCGAGTGATCGAACCCGCAACTTTTTAAGTTGTTTCCGAGTAATTCCCTTGTCGCTTTTTGCGACAAGAAAAAAGATAGATATACTTTCTGTGTATCTATCTTTTTTTCACTTGGCGGAGAGTTAGGGATTCGAACCCCAGTTAGCTTTCACTAAAACGGTTTTCAAGACCGCCGCATTCAACCGCTCTGCCAACTCTCCGTATTATACTCGAAAAAATCCGAGTATTATTTATTTTCTAAATCAGAATATTTAACAAGTTCAACCGAAGACTTTGAAAACAACTCCAAAGCGAACTCGTCAGGATATCCGTTTTTATATATAACCTTTTTAACGCCGGAATTTATTATCATTCTCGTACAAATAACGCAAGGTTGATGTGTTACGTACATAGTAGCACCTTCTAAGCTTATTCCAAACTTTGCCGCTTGTATAATAGCGTTTTGCTCTGCGTGAACAGCATAACAAACTTCCTGCATAGTACCGCTCGGGATATTTTTTAATCTTCTTAAACACACACCCTTTTCGGCACAACTCTCTATTCCTGCGGGAGCACCGTTATACCCTGTCGTTAAAATTCTCTTATCTCTTACGACTACCGCTCCAACGTGTCGATTTTCCTGAAAGCAACTAGACCACTCGGCAACGGTTTCTGCAAGATTCATAAATCTTTTGTCCCATTTATTCATTAGAACACCCCAAACAACTATTTGTTTTTATCGACCATTTTTTCAAGTTCTTTTAAAAATGAACTCGTATCCGTAAAAGAACGATATACCGAAGCAAATCTTACGTAAGCGACTTCGTCTATTTCCTTTAACCCCTCACAGACCATTTCGCCTATTTCCTTACTGGAAATTTCTTGGACCAATGAATTATAAATCTTTTTTTGGATATCGTCAACTAATTTATCTATTTTACTTGCGGGTACAGGGCGTTTTTCACAAGCCTTAATTATGCCGTTTTTAATTTTAACAACGTCAAATGCTTGCCTTACTCCGTTAGATTTCACTACGAATATAGGAGTATTTTCAACTGTTTCGTAAGTAGTAAAACGTTTTCCGCAACTAGTACATTCACGTCTTCTTCTTATTATAGTTCCATCTTCTGTAGACCTTGAATCTATAACCTTACTGTCTAAACAGCCACAGTACATACATTTCATTTAAACACCTCAAAAGACTTAATACAAAACCCTTTTATATATTCTAACACAAAAACATTAAAAATTTATATATTTTTCATAAAAAATATTAAAATAACACAAAATATTTTTAAAATACAGGTAAAACTATGCGAACTTTAATTTATATTGTAGTTATAACGTATTTTCTAGCCGTAAATGCTTACGGAATAATAACGTTAAACTTCCAAAAAAAAGCGTATAACGAAGGTTTATTAAAAGACCAAACTGCAAGCGATTTGAAACTTGTTCTTATAGGCATACTAGGTGGAGCTACCGGAATTTTTATTTTTACCTTCATTTTTAGATATAAATTAAAGAATTTTCTAATTATGGTTTTATTACCGGTTTTAGCCGTGGCGTCTATCTATATTATAATAAATCTATTTTGTGGAAACATGATATTTTATAGATGATTTTAGATAATGTTTATCGCTTCTGAAATTGCCTTTATTGTGTCGGAAGGTGTTACGGTATATTCGTTTTGAGATTTTGTAGCAATTTCACCTGCTTTACCGTAAACGTAACAACCGACCGCAACACTGTCTAAAAAATCTTCTCTCCTTGAAATAATTCCCGTTATAAATCCGCTTAACGCATCACCGCTTCCCGCTTTTGCCATACCTTGACTACCGGTAGTGTTCAATATCACTCTATCCCCATCAGTAATAACGGTTATGGCACTTTTTACTGCCAAAACCACTTTATACTCATTAGCAAATCGTTTGGCCTTTTCTATTATGCCTGACATAATCGTGTTTTTATTCTCTTTAATAAGCCTAGCAAATTCACCTATATGGGGGGTTAAAACCACTTCACAACGTTTATTTTTTAAAATAGACACACCGTACTCGGCAATAGTATTTATGCCGTCTGCATCTATTAAAAGCCTACCTGAATAATTGTCTAATAAATACTTTAAGGACTTATAAGTGTCTTCATTGACTCCCATTCCCATACCAAACGCAATAGCATCGTTTTTCATTACTATATCAAGAGCGTTAGAATCGAAAATCATATTACCATTTTCATCTTTTATACAAGTAACGGTACATTCAGGATTGATAGGGGCATAAACGGAAATTAAACTTTCAGGAATAGCCATATTGCAATATCCCACGCCTGATTTATAAGCGGAAATAGCATTTAATGAAAGAATTACGCTTCCCGGATAATTCTTACTACCACCCATTACTGCAACTTTTTTGAAATTACCCTTATTAACGTTTCTTTTCCTTGGTAGAAAAAACGGAGCAACGTCTATACTGTTAAACCGTTCTATAATGTTTTGTTCCCAAACACTTATACCTATATCTCTTGAAACAACTTCTCCTGAATAATCTATTCCGTCATTTAAAAAATGTCCTAATTTATACTCTTGAATTGCAACGGTAAGGTCCGCTTTTACAGCAATTCCCATTGGATACCCCGTATCGGCATTAAGCCCGCTCGGTATATCGCAAGATATAACAAAAGCACCACTATCGTTTATTTTTTCTATGGCGGTTTTATATATCCCCAAAACCTCTCTGTTTAAGCCTATACCGAATATACAGTCAACTATTATGTCGAATTTTTGTTCAAACATTTTAAATATGCCATTATAGACGTTTAACACAGAAACGGTAAAACCGTGAGAACAAGAAAGTTTTTCCGCTATAACAACACCGTCTTTACCGTTATTGCCTTTGCCTATACATACTAGTACCCTACCGCCGAAAAATCTTTTCTTTATTTCTTCTACGACAACTTCTCCTGCCCTTTCAATGAGAGTTTGTTCGGATACACCTAATTTTTCTATCGTATATTTATCGGCAGAACGCATTTGTTCCGCAGTTAAAATCCTTTCCACCTAATTTTCTCCATTAAAATCGGAAAGTGCATACTCTATTTCGTCGTAAGAAAACCCTTTTCCTACCAAATATCTATACGCTTTTGCGATATTTTCACGTGTTTTTTCTTTGTTTTTCATATATTTTTGTGCAATCAAAGTAGCATTTTCTTTAAAAGGCACGTCTATATCAGAACATGCTTTTTCTATATCTTCTTTTTTTATCCCTTTTTGCATAAGTTTATACTGCAAAAGTTTTATGCCCTGTTTTTTAGAATTATATTCTATAAACCGCCTTGCATAATCAATGTCGTCTATATATCCGTATTCTTTAAGTTTATCTATCGCTTGCCAAGAAATATCTTCAGAAAATCCTTTTTTTATAAGATAATCTTTAACTTGTCTTTTTGTCTTAGATAATTTAGAAACGTATTCTAAAGCCTTATCAAAAGCTCTTAAACGTTCTGCTTCTAAAATGACGTTATCAAGTTCGTCTCTGGAAATTTCCAAATCCTTTTTTAAATGAAATTTAATAACAGTTTCAAGGCTTATCCCTGAAAAGAAAGTTCCGTCTACAAACAAATTGCAACGCTCTTTATTCTTTTCTTGAATTTTTAAGTCTGTAATAATAGGCATAATCAATTAAAAGGAAAAAATCCACTCCCTTTTTCTATAAACTTTATTTTGCCTGAAAAATCCTCAACAATCAAATCTGAAAACTGTTCTACTCTATTCTTTTCCACAGCAAATACAACTTTTAGATTATCAGTAAAGTCCGTATCAATAATAGGGCATAACGTCTTTTTAGACAAATTTAGTAATCTATTATAATTTTCATAAGTTGTCGAAACTTCGATTTTAGAGCAATCTCTCATATCTAAAATTTTAGAAGTTTTAATACAGGCAGAAACAACTCCGCTATAAGCCCTACTTAATCCGCCAACGCCTAGCTTTGTTCCACCAAAATACCTAGTAACGACTGCAACGACTTTAAATAATTTTGCGTTTTTTAAAGTCTCTAATATAGGCAACCCCGCCGTACTTTGAGGTTCGCCATCATCAGAAAATTTAAAAATCAAACCCTTTTCGTCAGCAATATAAGCATAACAATTATGCGTTGCAAGAGAATTAGTTTTTTTTATTTTAGATACAAATTCTTTTGCTTCCGTTTCGTTATCTACGCCTTTTAAATAACAAATAAACTTTGAACGTTCTATAACCAAAGTATATTCAAAAGTACCGTCTATGGTTAAATAGTCTAAACTCATTTTATAACTATTTTTATGTGAGATTTTTTGCCCTTATGGAGAATAAACTCGCCTTTTACCTTTAAATCTTCCGAAATTTTTGCAAACGGGTCTGAAATTTTCACGTCTTCTATAGAAACCGCCCCGCCTTCTATAAGTCTTTTTGCTTCCCCCTTGGATTTAGCAAGGTTCACTAAAACTATTAAGTCCGCAACAGAATCGACGGCACTATCTATCTCCACTTTTTGCAAATCTTCAACGTCACCGTTACCAAAAGCCGCTCTCGCTTGCTTTTGTGCCTGAATTGCTTTTTCTTCGCCGTGGACTAATTTTGTAACTTCAAAAGCAAGTTTTTCTTTTGCAACGTTCATTCTTTCGTCATTATATTTTGTAAGTTCATCAATTTCCTTTAAATCCATAAAAGTTAAAAGTTTCATACATTCCGCAACTTTTACGTCTTCTACGTTTCTGAAATATTGATAAAACTCATAAGGAGTGGTTTTATTCTCGTCAAGCCACAAAGCACCTTTTGCAGTCTTTCCCATTTTCTTACCCTCACTGGTAAGCAAAAGAGTAAACGTCATAGCGTAAGCAAGTCCGTTTTCTTTTTTCCTTATAAGGTTAGCACCCGCAAGCATATTAGACCACTGGTCATCACCACCAAGCTCTAATTTTACACCATAATCGTGATAGAGCCTTAAAAAGTCGTAGCCTTGCATCAACATATAATTGAACTCCAAGAATGAAAGTCCTTTTTCCATTCTCGTTTTAAAACACTCCGCTGTAAGCATTTTATTTACGGAAAAATGCACACCTATATCACGCAAAAAGTCTATATAGTTAAGATTTAATAACCAATCGGCATTATTTACCATTATTGCGGAATTTTCGCCTTCAAACCTTATAAAACGTCCCATTTGCTTTTTAAAACATTCACAATTATGTGCAATAGTTTCTTTTGTCATCATAGCACGCATATCGCTTCTTCCGGAAGGGTCGCCTATCATCGCCGTTCCCCCACCAATCAAAGCAACGGGTTTATGTCCGTATCTTTGCATCCACGCCATAGCCATTATCGGTATATAATGACCTATATGAAGGCTATCTGCCGTGGGGTCAAATCCGATATAAAAAGGTACGCTCTCCTTTTTTAAAAGTTCTTTTAATTCGTCTTCGTAAACGGTTTGCTTTATAAAACCTCTTTCTTTTAATACATCAAATACGTTTTCCATCTCTACTATTCCTTAAACTTTTATCTCTTTTATTTCGAAAGATTTTTTAATTATATCTTTACCTTCCGAAATGTTTTTTATTTCTTTCGAATATAACATTTGTGCTAAAATATTACCAACGGCAGTCGCTTCAATAGGTCCTGTTATTACAGTCCTTTTAGTCTTTAATGCGGTAAGATAATTCATTAAAACGTTTTGACTCCCCCCGCCGACAATATTTATACTATCAAATTTTTCTCCCGAAATTTTTTCTATCTCGTCAACAGTATTTTTATAACATTCAGCCAAGCTAGAATACACGCACTGTGATATCTCGCCAACTGTTTCAGGAACTTTTTGTTCCGTTTTTTTACAATAATTTTTAACAGCCTCAATCATACTGTTAGGCGAAAAAAATGATAAATCATTTACATCTACCAAACTGTCAAAATCTTTGCACTTATTCGCCTCATCAACAAAATCAGTAAAACTATACTTATCGTTATATTCTTTCTTGATGCATTGCATCATCCACATTCCCATAATGTTTTTTAAAAATCTTACACTCTTACCGTAACCGCCTTCGTTAGTAAAACCAGACTTATTCGCAAAATCCGAAGTATTCTCTTTCTGGGTTTCTATACCCATCAAAGACCAGGTTCCGCTAGATATGTATAAAGGCATACCCTTTGAAGGAACAGCCATAACCGCACTTGCGGTATCGTGGGTAGCAGGCAAACAAACTTCGGCATCAAATCCGACTTCTTCCACGATTTCTTTTTTAAGATTTCCGACGATAGTTCCGGGCATAGACAAGGGCTTAAACAAATCTTTGTTAAGTCCTAACTTCTCTATGATTTCGTAATCCCAATCACGGGTTTTTACGTTAAGTAGTCCTGTTGTTGAAGCGTTAGTATATTCATTCTTTTTGTTGCCTGTCAACAAAAAGTGTAAAAAGTCCGGCATCATTAAAAAGGTCTTTGCGTTTTTAAGTTTCCCCGATTTTTTATCACAATAAAGTTGAAATATGGTATTGAATACTTGTTTTCGTATACCCGTTCTTTCATAGCATTGACTTTCAGGAACGATAGAAAAGACTTCGTCTATAACTTTTAACGTTCTCTCATCTCTATAAGATATAACGTCACCCAAAAGATTATCATTTTCGTCTAAAAGAGCATAATCAACCCCCCAAGTATCTATACCTATGGTAGAAGGTATTTTACCAATTTCCTTACATTTTTTAAGCCCTTGAACTATGCTTTTAAATAAAGACTCATAGTCCCAAACGAGAAATTCACCTTTTTTATTCGCACCGTTTTTAAAACGGTAAACTTCTTCCAAGTTCATTTTACCGTCTTTAAGACTTCCCAAAATATGTCTTCCGCTTGAAGCTCCTATATCTATAGCGAGAAAATACTTTTGCATAAACTACTCCTAATTATTAAATATTTTATAACATTATACAACTAAATAACAATACGTGTCAACGAATAATAAAACCGAAACAAAATAAAAAGCGGGAAGAAAAACCTCCTTCCCGCCAAACGTTTATAAGTTTTTAATTATAGTCAAAATATTTTGGTCGTTTTCGTATTTATATTTCACATTGTCCATAGTTTTCTTGACCATAAATATTCCTAGCCCACCTATATCTCTTTCTTCCGCTGAAAGTTTTATGTTGGGGTCTGCTTTTTCAAGAGGATTATAAGGAATACCTTTATCTACAAATTTAATGTGAACCGAATGTGGGTCGTCTTTCTCATAAATAGTTATGGCAATAGGACCATTGCCGTTAGAATAACCGTACCTAACTATATTACTGTAAATTTCATCAACTGCAATTTTAATCTGAATAATAGACTTCATTGGACAGCCGATTTTTTCAAGTTCTGCCTCAATAAAATCAGTTACAGTGTCTATATCTTCTAAACAAGCCCTATCAAAGCCTATAGAAGGTAATGCCGAATCTTCTCCATTATACTTTAATGCTACCATAGTTATATCGTCGAATTGCGACGCCTCCCCAACAAATTTATCTACATCTTGCTTAATAAATGTACAAATTTCTTTAACACTGTTAAACTCTTTCGAATTTAACGCATTTAACAAACGCTCTTCCCCGTACAATTCGTTATTTAAATCAGTCGCTTCCGTTACACCGTCAGTATACAAATAAATAACGTCGCCGGGTTCTAAACTAATTTCTTGCTTTTTATAGTTAACGCCTTCCATACCGGCAAGCACAAAACCAACTTTAGATTTTAAATATTCAAATTTTCCGCCACTACGCTTTATTAACGGTGGATTATGTCCGGCATTTACAAATTCAACTTGTCCCGTTTTTAAATCTATTCCGCCCTGCCAAGCGGTAACAAACATACCCGCATCGTTACCTTCGCAAAGAGCGTTATTACCATGAGTAAACACCTCCGAAAGTGCTACGCCTGCCTCGGTCAAACTTTTAAGTTCAGTTTTTGCTCTCATCATAAACATTGCGGCAGGTATCCCTTTACCAGACACGTCGGCAATGAGAAAATTTAATTTATTTTCATCTGTTAAATAGAAATCGTAAAAGTCCCCACCAACTTCTTTTGCCGGATTCATAGTAGCATAGATGTCGAAATCTTTACGTTTTGGAAATGCGGGAAAAACACTAGGTAACGCTGACGCTTGAATATTTTTTGCAAATTCAAGTTCTTTATCAATCCTTTTAGAAGCCTCGTCAATATATCTCTTTAACGTACCCACAGTAGAATTTATATCATCTGAAAGTTGAACGAATTCTTCGTTCGTCCTAACGTCTACTACTACATCCAAATTACCTTGAGTAATTTTAGAAAGAGATTCGTTAACACTCCCTATCTGCCTTACGACTACTTTCTCAATCAGTCTATATATTAACCCGAACATAACGGCAAAAGCAAGAATTTCCATAAAAGTATTAACATATAAAGCAACGTTCCTCGCTTTTAAAGCTTCATCTTTAGGATAAAAAGAAACTATAAAATATTTATATCCTTCTTTTTCCAAAGTGTCGTATCTTATATAATTTAACTCTTCTTTAACCGTCATTTCCATAGTTTTGTTAGGTCTAGGGTTTGTCAAAGAAGAAATCTCATTTACTAAAGAAGTTTGAGAAATTTTAGACGGAGCACTCACTATATTATAATCTTCGTCTACAACTATTATATAACCTGTTTCGCCTATATGACAATTAGTTGCAACGTCTTTTATCTCTTTTTCTATA
>JAZLMI010000062.1:0-6545 GCA_045598545.1 Christensenellaceae bacterium
GGATATAGTTATGCTTTAAGTGATGTTCATCATAATATAGTTTATAATGCTATTGCTGAGAAGAATGGTATAGACTTAACATTGAATGATAAGGGTGTTATATATTTAGAATTAGACGATATGCTTACATCTACATGTCCGACTGGTCAATATAAGTATGCTGAAGAGTATTGTTATACTTATATTTCGTCGAAATATAATATAAGTGTAGATTATATTAAAACAGAAGTTTATGTTTATGGCGTTTTTGAGTATATATACTAACACAAAGCACGTTGAAACGCTTTGCGTTTTAAAAAAGATATAATTTAGGAGAATTATATGGAAAGAATTTATGGTGTTACAAATAACGGATACAATATGAATTACGTTGTTTTTTATCCGAAAAATTATTCTAAAAATTTACCGCTTATAACATACTTACACGGTGCGGGAGAACGTGGGGAAAACGTAGAACACGTTTTTAGGCACGGCTTAGCGAGAGTGTTAAATGAGGGAAAAGAATTAAATGCCGTAATACTTATTCCGCAATGTCCTAAAACTTTCGTTTGGGATAACGTTGTCGAGGGTGTAAAAAGTTTAATAGACAAAATTATATCTGATTTTGATGTTGATAAAAAGAGAGTTTCTTTAACGGGTTCTAGTATGGGTGGATTCGGAACTTGGATGATGGGGTTAACTTATCCCGAATTTTTTTCCGCAATAGCCCCCGTCGCAGGAGGAGGAATGTCTTGGAGAACGGCTAAATTAGTAAACGTTCCCATAAAATCATTTCACGGAACTATTGATTTAACTGTTCCTATTATATACTCCAAAATGATGGTTGACGGAGTAAACGAGTGTGGTGGTAATGCAGAGTTAGTGCCGTTAGAAGGTTTTTCTCATAACGACGGAATAAATTATGCTTACGACAGTACAGACCTTATTCAATTTTTATTGACTACCGAACGTAAAAATTGGGAAAAGGTTAAAGAAGTTTGTGAAGAATTGTTTTAAAGGATAGAATATGATTAAACATATAGTTTGTTTTAAATTAAAAGATAATAGTGAAGAAAAATTAAACGAAGCGAAAAATTTATTGCTTACGATGAGAGAAAAAGTTCCTATGGTTTTGGATATAGAAGTCGGAACGGATTTTTTGCACTCTGAAAGGTCTTATGACGTAATATTACAAGTTACTTTAAAAAATAGAGAAAGTCTTGATATGTATCAGAACGATGAATATCATTGTTCGGTTATAAAAAAATATATGCACGAAGTAAGGATTTCTTCAATCGCCGTAGATTACGAAATATAAAATTTATTCATTTAAAACCGCTTAAAACCGTCATTTTTTCGTGGCGGGTTTTTTGTTGAATTGTTGATTTTTTATAGCATAAAAACTCTTTTTAACAAGTATATATATAATAAAAGTTATCAACATATGAGAGGCTTTAATTAAATAAAATTGTTGATAACCTAGGTATTTTTATATAGTTATCAACAAAATGGTAGGGAAATGTTTGTTTTAAAAAAGAGAAATATAGTTATAATATCGGTAATTTTTATTTCTGTTATGACAGTTATATTATGCTTGGGAGTATTGAAGGGTGGAAATGCCGAGTCTTTAAATAAAAGTTCGGTAAAAATCGTTTTAGATGCCGGACACGGCGGAATAGATAACGGTGTGGTCGGTGTAAATACTAAAGTTAAGGAAAGCGAACTCAATTTAGATTTAGTTAAAAAACTGAAATCACTTTTGGAAGATGCAGGGTTTTCGGTGGTTTTAACGAGAAGTTCAGATGCGGGATTGTACGGTGTTGCTACGGATAATTTAAAAAAGAAAGATATGCTTAAAAGAAAAGAAATAATATGTGAGGCAAATCCTACATTAGTCGTCAGTATTCATATGAATAAGTATTCTTTGTCGACAAGAAGGGGGGCTCAAGTATTTTTTAAGGCTAGCGACGAAAAAGGAAAACTTTTAGCAAATTGTATTCAAAACAGTTTTAACGGTATGCAGGAAGCGGTAAGGACGTGTTCGGCACTTTCCGGAGATTACTATATATTAAATTGTTCCGACTATCCTTCCGTTATAGCGGAATGCGGTTTTTTGTCTAGCCCCGAAGACGAAGCACTTTTAATTACAGAAGAATATAGGAACAGTTTGTCTTATGCAATATTTAAGGGAATAGTGTCATATCTTGCTGAGAGTTCTTTTAATTTTATGGGGTAAAAACCCGAATATTTGTTTTGAAAAAAAGTTTGCCCGAAATATTCGGGCTTTTTTATTGTATTTTAGAGAAAAATAATGTATAATAAGAATAACGAAAATGGGAGAGTAGGGTGTGTTTGACTTTATAGGGGAAAGTGACAAAAAGAAGATTGAAAATCTTAATCCTATTGTTTTGGCTTTTGTAGGCGATGCGGTTTATTCTCTGTTCGTTAGGACAAAACTTACGCTAAGTAGTGATTGTAAGGCAGGGGAGTTAAATAAACTTGCCGTAAGAGAAGTTAAAGCGACTGCACAAGCGGAATTTGTTAAAGAAATATTATCCGATTTAACCGAAGAAGAACTTGCGATATATAAAAGGGCGAGAAACGCCAAAAAAGGAACGAAATCAAAAAGTGCTACAGTTAGTGAATATAATTCTTCTACCGGATTTGAAGCGGTTTTGGGATATCTGTATTTAATAGGAAATAACGAAAGATTAAATTTTATTTTAAATAAAGGTAATAAAAATGAAAATTGAAGGAAGAAATGCAGTTTACGAGTTATTGAAGACGGATAAAGAGATAGATAAGGTTTTGGTGCAAAAGGATTTAAAAGACGATGCGTCTAAAAGGCTTATCAATATTATGCGTTCTCATAAAGTAAAGGTGCAGTTGGTAGATAAATACGTTATAGAGAAAGAGAGTGAATCTAAAAGACATCAAGGTTTTATTGCTTTCGTATCGGAGTACGAATATTTTGATTTAGAAGATATTATAGAGGATATAAAGGATAAAGACGGATTTATAGTATTATTAAACGAGATATTAGACCCGCATAATCTAGGGAGCATAATAAGGGTTTGCGAATGTGCGGGGGTAGACGCAATAGTTATCGGTAAGGATAGATGCGTTTCGGTAAACGATACGGTAATGCGTATATCTGCGGGAGCATTAAATCACGTTAAGGTATCTAGAGTTACGAATATCAATAATGCCATAGATAAACTTAAAGAAAACGGGTTTTGGGTGTATGGTGCAGAAGTTGGTGGTTCTGATATATATAAGATAGACCTTAAAGGCAAGATATGTATAGTAATAGGCGGAGAAGATAGCGGTGTTAAGAAATTAACCAAGCAGAAATGTGACGGAATAATGTCTATACCTATGTTTGGCAAGGTTAATTCTTTGAACGCTTCCGTTGCTTGCGGAATAGTTGTTTACGAAGCTGTTAGACAGCGTAATTTATAAAATTTCAGAGAGTATAAAAATGGAATTAAATAAACTTTCCGACGAAGAACTTTGTGATAGGGCAAAATCGGGAGAAATTGAATCGACTGAAATTCTGATAAATAGATATCGTGTTTACGTTATAAAAATAGCACGTTCTTATTTTTTGTCAAACGGTAGTTTTGACGACCTTTTGCAAGAAGGAATGATTGGTACTTTTAGGGCGATACAAACTTATAGTGATGGCAGTTTTAGAAACTACGTGTTAAAATGTATTAAAAACAGCGTGCTTTCTGCGGTAAGGAATTCAAATAGAGATAAAAACAAACCGCTTATCAATTATATCTCGCTTTCCGATAGCGTTGACGGTAACGATAAGACCGAGATAATAATAGATAATTCTTTTGACCCTGAAGAAACTTTTATAAATAACGAAACGGAAAAAGAATTAAGAAGTAATATAAAGAACATTTTAAGTAATTACGAATATAATATTTTGGCTTTATTCTTGGAAGGGTATTCTTACGCCGATATAGGAGATAGAACGGGAAAGAATTTTAAGTCGGTAGATAATGCCCTTCAACGTATAAGGAAAAAACTTTCTGAAAGTTTAAAAATAGTTTAGAGGAGAGATATGTCGTATTTAGCACTATATAGAAAATATCGTCCTACGGATTTTTCAAATCTTTTAGGTCAAGAACATATAGTAAAGACTCTTATAAATCAAATAGAAACGAATAGATTAGGACACGCTTATTTGTTTACGGGTACTCGTGGAACGGGTAAGACTTCGGCTGCCAAGATATTTGCTAAAGCCATAAATTGTTTACACCCAGTAAACGGTTCTCCTTGCGGGGAGTGTGAAGTTTGTAAAGCACTTTCAGACGCTTCTAATATAGACGTTGTTGAGATAGACGCCGCTTCTAATAACGGTGTAAACGAGATAAGAGATTTAAGAGAAAAGGTTCAATATCCACCCGTATCTTGCAAATATAAAGTATATATAATAGACGAAGTTCATATGCTTACGGGGGCGGCGTTTAACGCCTTATTAAAGACTTTGGAAGAACCGCCCGAACACGCCGTATTTATTTTGGCGACGACCGAAGTCCATAAAATTCCTGCGACTATACTTTCTCGTTGTATGAGATTTGATTTTAGGTTAATTCCTACCGAAACAATCGCTTCTCTTATAGAAAAAATATACAAAGAACAAGGTAAAGAGTTTGAAAAAGAAGCGGTTTATGCAATAGCAAAGGCGGGTGAAGGAAGTATAAGAGATGCACTTTCCATTGCGGATACGGCTATTTCTTACGGAAAGGGCAAACTTACTTACGAACAAGTAATGGATATTTTAGGAACGTCTAATTTTGACGTTTTGTATCAACTTGTAAAGAGTATTATAGTTCAAGATGCAGGACTTGTTTTAGAGAAAATAGACGAGTTATGCTCTTTGGGAAAAAGTATGGGCGTTTTGGTAAAAGACGTAACCGCTATGATTAGAGATTTAATTATTATTAAAACGTGTTCTAATCCGAATAGAATTTTATCTCTTCCGGAAACCAAATTCGAAGAACTTAAAAAACTGGTAGAGTTAACTAGCGAAGAGAGATTGTTAAGAATTTTAGACGTGTTTTCGTCTGCTGAGAACTCATTGAGATACAGTAACCATCCGAGAGTTATTTTCGAAACGGTGGCGGTAAAGTCAACACGTCCTGATTCCGATTTCGACATAACGGCATTGCTTTCAAGAATAAAGAGTTTGGAAGATAAGATATCTTCCGGAGATATTGCTATTAAATCTAATGAAAAAAAGCAAGATAAAACCGTTGAAAACGTTAATAATATAGGAATTAAGAATTTATCGGACTTATCTATTGAAGAAATAAAAGGGATATTGCTTTCGGGACTTAGAAAAAGCGGTTCGGAGATGCTTTGGAATTTGATGCAAACGCTATCGGTATCCGTGGAAGGAAATTCTCTTGTGTTTACGGCGTCTTCTTCAAGTGATAAAGATATAATGTCGTCGAAAATCAATCAGGATAGAATAAGAGAATGTTTTAACGGGATAAACCTTTCAGAGATTAAAGTCGACCTTTCGGAAAAAGAGAAAAAGTTAGACGAAGTCGAAGAGGCGGCGGATAACGTGAAAAAGATTTTCGGAGACGATATAGTTATAATAGATTAAGAAAATTAAAAGGAGATAAATATATGTCAGGATTTAGAGGCGGTTTCGGCGGAGGATTCGGTGGCGGAAACCAAATGCAAAATTTAATGCGTCAAGCACAAAAGATGCAAGAAGAGATGAAAAAAGCACAGGAAGAACTCGAAGAGATGGAAGTTGAAGGAACTTCCGGCGGTGGGCTAGTGAAAGTTACTATGACTGCTAAAAAGGTTGTTACGGGTATTTCAATAAATCCGGAAGCAGTAGACGTTGAAGATTTAACTATGCTTGAAGATTTGATAGTTGCAGCCCTTAACGAAGGCTATAAAAAAGCGGACGAAGCATATTCCGAGAAAATGGGTGCTTTCGGCGGATTGGGAATTTAACGGGTTTTTGTATGAAAGTATATATAGAACCCTTGGGAAAGCTTATAAACGAATTTAGTAAACTTCCGGGGGTCGGTTCTAAAACAGCACAAAGATTTGCTTACAAAGTAATCAATATGACCGAAGAAGAGGCAAAAGAGTTTGCCGATTCGATAATGGGTGCTAAAAAGAACGTTCACTATTGTAAGGTGTGCGGTAATTTTTCCGAGGGCGATATTTGCGATATATGTAAGATGCGTCCCAGTGATACTATATGTGTTGTAAAAGAGCCTAAGGACGTTATAGCGATAGAAAAACTTAACGAGTTTAGCGGGGTTTATCACGTTTTACACGGCACTATTTCTCCGCTTGACGGAATAGGACCTAACGATATAGATATAAAAGGACTACTAGAAAGAATCGCAAAAGGCGGGGTTAACGAAGTTATTATGGCTACAAATCCCGACGTTGAAGGCGAAGCGACTGCTATGTATATAAGTAATCTTTTAAAACCGTTAGGCGTAAAAGTTACAAGACTGGCACACGGTATTCCTGTCGGAACGGATTTGGAATATGCCGACGAAGTCAGTTTGGCA
>JAZLMI010000063.1:0-3551 GCA_045598545.1 Christensenellaceae bacterium
AAAGACGTATTTGTCAAAAATACCATTTATGAAAACGTCTTTAAGTTGCAATCTTTTAACATCTTCAGCGTGGCAAGTAGCTATTATTTTCGTGCCTGAATTAACTGCGTTCATTGCACAAAGCCAATCGTTTTTAGTACACAATTCGTCCGTAATAACTATATCGGGAGCCATAGACCTAATAGCGTAATTAAAAGCATAAAGCTTATTTGAATATTTTATTATATCAATACGTTTTCCTACTATACTTGAAAATTCTCCTCGCTCATCAATTATTAATATCGATTTTTTATGGTTATTGTTCAATTTTAATGCCAAATCTTTTAAAATAGTCGTCTTGCCTTGTCCTACAGATGATAATATTAACGTATTAAATATATTGTCTTCCCGTACTATGTTTTTATATATTTCGTTTGAACAATTATTTATGTTGTGTGGAATTCTTATTAGTAAAGAAGTTATATTTTTAATTGTCAATATTTTATCTCCGTCAAAAACGCATTCCCCTGCAACCCCCACTCTGACTCCGTTTTTACTTGTTAAATATCCTTCTTTTATTCTATCGTTAAAGGCATATAAAGAATGTTCAGTTAATTCTTTCATTACATAATTTATTAAATTAGAATCACAAATTATCGCTTCATTTTCAAATATAGTAATCCCTTGTTCTTTTAAATAAACGTAATCATTATCGTACTTTAAAGTTATTGCAAAGTTTGTCCTAAGTCTTATTTCGGACAACTTAGTATAATTTATGCAGTTAATTGCTTTATTTATTACTTCCGGAAAAAATTCGAAATCCATTTTTATAAATATATTCGTAAAAGTAAGATTATATGACAAAAAAAGCCTTACTATAAAGTAAGACTTTTTTTAATTTTTTATATCCTATTTATTTTCGTTAATCATATCCGCAATAGAAACCCCGCCATCGTCATCTTTCCATTCACGAAGTTCGGGTACTTCTTCTTCAGATTCTTGTTTCTTAGAACGTTTTTTACCTTTTGCGGTTTCTTCTTTTACTTCTTCTTTTTCGGGTTTGGGTTCTTCGGGTAATAATGCTTTTATAGAAAGAGTCATCTTTTCTTTTTCTACGTTTATATCCATTATTTTAGCGTCTATCTCCTGTCCCACTTGCAATGCAGTTACAGGATTTTCAAGCCATTGATTAGAAATTTGAGAAACGTGAACTAAACCGTCTATGCCTTTTTCAACTTCTACGAAAGCACCGAAATTAACTATTCTTACAACTTTACCTCTAATAATGTCGCCAACTTTATATTTTTCTTCAACACTATCCCAAGGCTTTGGCTGTAATTGTTTGTATCCTATTGATACACGCTTCGTTTCTTCATCCATTTTTAAGACTTTAAATTCATACTGCTTACCTATTTCCAAAACTTCGGAGCAATCATTACAACCCGTCCAAGAAAGGTCGCTTATATGTGCTAAACAGTCAAATCCGTTTACCTCAACGAAAGCACCGAAAGAAGCAAATCTTACCGGAGTCCCTAAAACAATATCACCAACTCCTACGTTTCCGAAGAATTCTGCTTCCTTTTGAGCAATAATTGCATCACGTTCTGCTTTTTCTTGTTCAAGAATAACTCTTTGAGAAGCAACTATTTGTCTACGAGAACCTCTTGATTCTACTTTTTCTGCTTTAAGTCTTAAAGTTTTACCAACATATTTTTCAAGGTCCTTAACAAAACCCATTCTTATTTGAGATGCAGGTATAAACACTTCGTAACTTCCGAATTTTGCAGTTAAACCACCTTTATTCGTCGCCGTAACAACAGCTTCAAAGAGTTTACCATTTCTAATCTCTTCTACTTCTGCCTCTTCCTTTAATACTTTTTGCATCGCTTTTTCGGATAATCTAACAGGATTCTTGCCTACTACCATTACCCTTATAGGTTGACCTATTTTGTCCTTATAATCATCTTTATTGTATTCTTGAAGCATCTCGTCCTTAGAAAGTTCGAAATAATCGTTCTTAACGTTTAACGATAACGTAAGACCATCTTCTTTCACCGAAGATATTTGAGCCGTTAGTACTTGACCAATTCTAAAATCTTTGCTCGGTCTTATGCTGTTAAAAGCCTTTTCCATTTCCGATTTGGTAGAAACATTTGCAGATTTCTTTGCTGTTTTTTGTTCTGCCTTAACTTCTTTTACTTCTTCAGATACCTGTTCAACTGTTTCTATTGCAACGGTTTCTTCTGTAACTTTCTCCATATTCGAGATTACCTCCTGAAATTGCTCGTTAGGTGTAGAAGCACCCAAAACAATTCCTACTTTGTTAAATTTTTTTATTTTTTCAAACTCAAAAGATGACGGACTTACCACTCTAAAAACGTTTGGACAAATATTATTTGCGATTTCAAACAACTTGTTGGTATTATTGCTGTTTGCACCGCCCAAAACTATTACCGCATCGCATTTTCTAGCGAGTAATTCCGTTTCTTTTTGACGTTCTGTTGTAGTATAACAAATTGTTTTGAAAATATCAACTGTTTTATGCCAACTATCAGTAAATTTTTTTATAATTTCATCAAATTTTTTATCAGAATAAGTTGTTTGAACTACAATACACAATTTTTCGGCATTGATTTCTAATAGTTCTTCTGCACTCTCACATACGTGTGCCGTGTTTTTACACCAACCGTTTATGCCTATTATTTCCGGGTGAGACTTTTTTCCGATAATGGCTATTTCATAACCCTTTTCATAATGTTCTTTTACTATTTTTTGTATTTCTTTTACGAACGGACAAGTACAGTCTATAACGTTAAGCCCTTTTTCTTTTGCCTTTATGAAAGTAGATTCGGGTTCGCCGTGAGTTCTTATAAGCAAAGTATCTCCGATGTTTAACATTTCGGATTCTAAATTTTCTACCGTTATTACTCCGTTTTTCTTTAACTTTTCGTTTACGGATTCGTTATGAATTATCTCCCCTAAAATAAAATTACCTGTTCCGGAAAGTTTTTCCGCTTCATTTATAGCTCTTTTTACACCAAAACAAAATCCGCTATGTTTTCCCGTAAAAATTATCATAAATCTTTTTTTACCTTTCTTTTAGAAGTAATAGAAATCAATTTACTGTATTCTTCTTCCATTTTTTTTCTTATGAAATTATCCATATATTTTATATTGTCGTCAGTAAGTTTTTTGTCATAAAATTCAGGGAACTCAAAAGGCTCGCCAACTATTACTTTAGTCCTTCTTAAAAATTTTGCTTTGTTTAGCATCATTATGGGAACTATCGGGCATTTTGCTTTAACTGCAAAAACCGCCATACCTGGTTTTAAGGGCAACATAGTGGTAGTGTTCGTCTTGTTTCTGGTACCTTCTGGGAAAATCGCTAATTTATGCCCTTGTTTAAGTACTTTGATTGCAGACAAAAGCGAAGATATGTCGGGATTTTCTCTATTTATCGGAATTCCGCCGTAAGATTTAATTATTTTTGCAATAAATTTATTTTTAAATGCTTGATGCTTTGCAAGAAAGTAAATATCTTTACCGTACACATCGGCAATAAATCCACAATC
>JAZLMI010000064.1:0-12629 GCA_045598545.1 Christensenellaceae bacterium
TTTAACGGTTTTGTAAGTTCATTGGGAAGAGAGATAGAAAACACTAACCCCGTAACCTTAACCGTACAAAACAACGAAAACATTTCAGTAGACTATAAAGAAAAATCCCCGAAAGTGAGTGAAGGACTTTCTTATACTTTAATAAATAACGATACGGAGTATGAAGTAAAGGGGATAGGTACTTGTACTGATACGGATATTGTAATTCCTTCCACTTATAACGATAAACCCGTAACGAGTATAGGATATGAGGCTTTCTATAATTGCAGTTCATTAGAAAGTATAGAAATACCAAACAGTGTAGAGAGTATATGGAAGTATGCTTTCGAAGATTGCAGTTCATTAACAAGTGTAACTTTTGAAGAAAACAGTAAATGTACGAGTATAGGAGATTATGCTTTCGCATCTTGCAGATCTCTTACAAGTGTAACGATAGGAAATAGCGTAGAGAGTATAGGAAATCAGGCTTTCGGTGGTTGCAGTTCATTAACAAGTGTGTATTATTTAGGAGATATAGACAGTTGGTGTGAAATAGAAGGATTAAGCAATTTAATGCAGGACGGCAGTTCTACAAAGCAGTTATATATAAATAACGAATTAGTAACAGAAATAGAAATAACAAAAGCAACAAAGATAAATGCTTATGCTTTCTTTGATTGTAGTTCATTAACAAGTGTAACGATAGGAAATAGTGTAAAGAGTATAGGAAAAGATGCTTTCTATTATTGCACTTCACTTACAAGTGTAACTATACCAAATAGCGTAGAGAGTATAGAAGATATGGCTTTCTCTGTTTGTTATTCGCTTACAAATATAATAGTAGATGAAAATAATCAGAATTATAAATCAATAGACGGAAACTTATACAGTAAGAACGGGAAAACTTTAATTCAATACGCAATAGGTAAAAAAGACACGTCGTTTGCAATCCCAAATAGTGTGACGAGTATAGGATATATGGCTTTCTATAGTTGCGATTCACTTACAAGTATAACAATACCAAATAGTGTGGAGAGTATAGGAGAAAGGGCTTTCTCTTGGTGCAGTTCACTAACGAGTGTAACGATAGGAGATAGCGTAACGAGTATAGGATATATGGCTTTCACATCTTGCAGATCTCTTACAAGTGTAACAATAGGAAGTGGCGTAACGAGTATAGGATATGGGGCGTTCTCTAATTGTTCTTCATTACAAAGTGTATATTATACGGGAACGATAGACGATTGGGTGCAAATTAGTTTTGGAGATGCTACTGCAAATCCGCTATATTATGATAAAACACTATATATCAATAACGAACCCGTCACTAACGCTAATATAACAACAGCAACAAAAATAAATGCTTATGCGTTCTCTAATTGTTCTTCATTACAAAGTGTAACAATAGGAAATAGTGTCACTTCGATAGGTGAGGGTGCGTTCTCTGGTTGTTCATCTTTACAAGAAATAACTATACCGTTTGTAGGGAATAAAGCGGGGGTAACAAGTAGCGATACCTATCAATATCCGTTTGGATATATATTTGGTGAAAGTTCTTATACAGGCGGAACTAAAACTCAGCAATATTATTACGGCTCTTCAACAAGTAGCACGACTTATGCCTATTATTATATGCCTACTTCATTAAAGAAAGTAACGGTATTAGGCGGATATATACCGTACGGAGCATTTTATAATTGTTATAATATTCAAGAAATTGTTTTGGGAGATAGTGTTACTTCGATAGGTGATAGGGCGTTCCATTGGTGTTCTAAATTACAAAGTATAGAGATACCAAATAGCGTCACTTCGATAGGAGATAGGGCTTTCTATAATTGCAGTTTACTACAAAGTATAGTTATACCAAATAGTGTAATAAGTATAGGGAGTTATGCTTTTTTGGGGTGCAGTAAACTTACGAGTGTAATTTTTGAAGAAAACAGTAAATGTACGAGTATAGGATATGGGGCTTTCTATGATTGCAGTTCACTTAAAAGTGTGACGATACCAAATAGTGTAATAAATATAGGGAATTCTGCTTTTTATTTTTGTCGTTCACTTATAAGCATAACTTTTGAAGAAAACAGTAAATGTACGAGTATAGGATATGAGGCTTTCTATAATTGCATTTCACTTACAAGTGTGACGATACCAAATAGTGTAATAAATATAGGGAATTCTGCTTTTTCTGTTTGTCGTTCACTTATAAGCATAACTTTTGAAGATGCTAATATGTGGTATGTAACGAAAAATTCGGATTATACAGGTGGAATTTTAATAGACATAACTAATTCCACTACTAACGCAACTTACTTTAAGTCTACGTATAGTCTTTATTACTGGCACAAACTTGAAACACCAGTGAGTGTGGGCTTAGAATATACTTTAATCAATAACGGTACGGAATATGAAGTGACAGGAATAGGCAGTTGTCAAAATACCGATTTAGTTATCCTTGCGACACATAATGATAAGCCTGTAACAAGTGTAGGAGAAGGTGCTTTTTCTGAGCAGGGTTTATTAACAAGTATAATAGTGCCAAATAGTGTAAAGAGTATAGGAGATTTTGCTTTCTATAATTGCATTTCACTTACAAGTGTGGTAATATCTAACAATGTAGAGAGTATAGGATGTTCGGTATTTAAAGAGTGTAATTTATTAACAAGTATAACATTTGAAGATACTTCGTATTGGTATACAACAAACAACAAGACGAATTTTGGGAATAAGACGGGGGGAACGTTAATAGACGTAACAAATCCGTCTACAAATGCTACTTATTTAAAATCAACTTATTCTGATTATTATTGGTACAAACTTGAAACGCCTATGGGATTAAAATATACTTTAATAAATAATGGTACGGAATATGAAGTAAATGGAATAGGTAGTTGTCAAGATGCCGACTTAGTTATTCCTTCTACATGTGACGGCAAATCCGTAACGAGTATAGGAGAAAGGGCTTTCTATAATTGCAGTTCACTTAAAAGTGTGACGATACCAAATAGTGTAACGAGTATAAGATATGATGCTTTCAATTCTTGCAGTTCATTACAAAGTGTAATTTTTGAAGAAAATAGTAGATTAACAAATATAGGAAATAGTGCTTTCGATTCTTGCAGTTCATTACAAAGTGTAGCAATCCCAAATAGCGTAAAGAGTATAGGATGTTTTGTTTTTTCTGGATGTGGTTCGTTAACAAGTGTAGTAATACCTGATAGTGTAGAAAGTATAGAAGCTTATGCCTTTGGCTATTGCATTTCACTAATCAGTATAACCATACCTGATAGTGTAGAAAATATAGAAAATAATGTTTTTCAGAATTGCAGTTCTCTTACAAATATAACGATACCGAATAGTGTAAAAAGTATAGGGAAAATGACTTTTGCTATGTGTTATTCATTAGTTGGCGTAACGATAGGAGAGAGTGTGGAGAGTATTGGAGATTTTGCTTTCTTTGATTGCAGTTCGTTAGAAAGTATAACAATACCAAACAGTGTAAAGAGTATAGGAAAAGCGACTTTTGCTGGGTGCAACAAGCTTACAAACGTAACGATACCAAATGGCGTAACGAGTATAGGAGATAATGCTTTTGATTCTTGCTATTCACTTGCAAGTCTAACGATAGGAAACAGCGTAACAAAAATAGGAAGGTCTGCTTTCTTTGGTTGTGGCTCACTTACTAGCATAACTTTTGAAGACAGTGAAGGTTGGTACGTAACGGAAAATTCGGATTATACGGGTGGAATGCTAATAGACGTAACAAGTCCCCCTACTAACGCAAGTTACTCTACGTCTACGTATTCTCATTATTACTGGTATAAGAAATAAGTTTTATTAAAGCAAACAAAAAACAGGGCTTTGAAAGGATTTTTTCAAAGCCCTGTTTTAGGTTCTATTATTCTTTTTATTTTTCTTCTTCTATATGAGATTTTTTATACTTATAATGCTCTAATGCTTGGGCGAGTTGGTCCGGACACGAAGTATTCGCTCTACATTTTATTCCTTTTAATGAAGTTATTACTTCGTCTATCGGTTTTCCTTCTACAAGTTTTGCTACCGCTTGCAAGTTTCCGCTACACCCTCCTATAAACTTGACGTTTATAACTTTTTCGTCCTTAGTTACGTCGAATATAATTTGTCTGGAACAAGTCCCTTTCGTGTTGTAAGAATTCATTTTGTTCTCCTATATGTAAAAATAAAATCAGTCTACCAAATTTTCATATATGTTCCGATATACGTCTGACGCTTTTTCTTCCCATTTTTTATAAATATCTTTGGCTATTTGCCTATTTGGTACTACAAGTTTTAATTCTAAAACGGGTTGAGCAGGTTCTATTATCTTTAAATATACCGTATACGTACCGTCTTTATTCATAAAATAATCGGCAACGCATTCCTGCTTTCTTCTATACTTAGCCCTATTATTTTTTATAAACATTGAAATTTCTTCTCTGGTAGATGCAGGAATATTTATAAAAAAGTTAGCTAAACATATTCTTCCGTCCGGTGTTATAGTGTATAACGGTTCTCCCGTATTTCCTATATTATATAACCAACCGCAATCTAAAAGTTGATTAAGCACGGGTTGACAGTCCATATATGCAAGCCAGTTGTTCGACGAACAACACATATCAAGTACCGTGTTTTCAGATAGCGGAACTTCCATTTTGTCGAAAACAAACAATAATATCAGTTTATTTAAAGACGAATCGCCTTTGACTTGCATTAAAACCTCCCCCTTATAAAATTTAAATTAAGTTATATCATTATATCATAAATATATAATTTGTAAAGAACTTTGATTAAATTTTGTATATTTTTGTAAAAAAAAGTTTATTATCTTGCTTACGTGTGGTATAATTATAAAAGATAAAGGTTATTCAGGAGTATTGTATGTCGAAAACAGAAGAGTTAGAACTGTTTTTATCTCGTGCAGACGAGTTCGTTGACAGTAAGTATATCCTCGCCGACGTAAAAATAGTAAATTTATTGAAGGCTATCGCTTCGTCTGAAACACTTTTGGCATTATTTAAAAATTGCTTGAACGATTTCGATTACGAAAAAGCAAAAGAGAGATATTTAGTTAAAAGTCCATATCTTTCCGAAGATAAGGGCGAATTCGTTTTGCCTTCTTCGTCTAGGGAAATTTTAGCTTTTACTTTTTGTATCCTTATGGATATAGATTCCAAAAAGATAGATATAAGCGATTTTATTAAAAAATATTTTTTCGAAAACGGTAGTTTTTCCGAAAGTTATTCTTCGTTTATAAACTCTATGATTAAGCCTTTCAGAAACACTGTGAAAGTGCTTATCGAAAGCGTTATAGAAGGAAAACTTCAAGACCCAGTAGAGGCGTTTACCATAGAAGAGAAAAAACGTCAAGAGAAAAAAGAAGAAGAAAGAAAAAAAGCAAAACTCGCAAAAGAACTTTCCGAAAAAACTTATGCCAGTGCATTAAAGAAAGTTAAAGAATTATTATTTAACGATAAAACCGCTATTAAAGATTCAAGGTTAAAAGAAGACGTTAAAAAAGAACTTACTTTGATAGTTGATATGCTTGCTAACGTCATAGAGGGCGACGATAAGGACGCAGTAGAATATGCTTTCGTTTCTTATAAGTTTGTGACTTATGCTCACCCCGTACTTTTTTTTAAGAGGGTAAAGCAGTTGTCTCCGTGTATTGAGGATATATTAAATGGAATTTAAAGAAATAAAAAAAACTTCCGAAAAAGTTTTCGACGGGAAACTTTTAAATGTTTACAGTGACAAAGTTATTCTTCCCGACGGGAATGAAGGAATAAGAGAATACATAAAACACGGCGGAGGCTCTTGTGTTATCGCTGAAAAAGACGGTAAAATTCTTATGGTAAAACAGTTTAGATATCCTATGGGAGAAACTGTTTTAGAAATACCGGCAGGAAAAATTAACGAGGGCGAAACCCCGTTAGAAACCGCTTTTAGAGAACTTGAAGAAGAATGCGGAGTAAAAGCCGATAAAATGGAAAAAGTTTTCGAAATGTATCCGACTCCCGCATATACTTCGGAAATAACTTACATATTTAAAGCCCAAGGCTTGACGGAAACCAAAACTAATTTGGATAAGGACGAATTTTTGGCTTCCGAATGGATTGATAAAAAGATATTAAAAGAAATGATGGATAAAAAGCAAATTAAAGACGGGAAAACTTTAATAGCACTTTTGTACGTATTATAAGGGATTTGATGATAAATTACAATAAAGGACGTTACTGATTTGAAAAGAACCGATGTAAGAAACGTAGCGATAATCGCTCACGTAGACCACGGTAAAACTACCTTGGTCAACGAAATGTTAAAACAAGGCGGAATTTTTAGGGACAATCAAGTTGTTACCGATAGAGTTATGGATTCTGGAGATTTGGAAAAAGAACGTGGAATCACAATTCTTGCTAAAAACACTTCGATTTTTTATAAGAATACCAAAATAAACATAGTAGATACTCCGGGACACGCAGACTTCGGCGGAGAAGTTGAACGTGTTTTAAAAATGGTGAACGGCGTTTTGGTATTAGTCGACGCTTGCGAAGGTCCCATGCCTCAAACGAGATTCGTTATGCAAAAGGCGTTGGAACTAAACCATAAACTTATTATCGTTGTAAATAAGATAGACCGTCCGGACGCAAGGCTTTCCGAAGTTCAAGACGAAATTTTGGAACTTTTGTTCGACTTAAATGCGTCTAACGACCAAATTGACAGTCCTATAATTTTCTGTTCGGGAAGAGAAGGTACGGCTTCTACCGATTGTAGCGTTAAGGGTAAGGATTTAACGCCGTTATTCGACGCTATAATAAACCATTTCGACCCGCAAGAAGTAGACGACGAAGGTCCTTTCCAAATGTTAGTTTCTTCTATCGATTATAACGATTACGTAGGGCGTATCGGCATAGGCAGAATAGAAAGGGGCGTTGCTACCGTAAATATGGATGTCGAAACTTGTAACTATAACGTTTCGGGTAAAGAGCAAAAAGGAAAACTTGTCAGTATTTACCAAATAGAAGGCTTAAACCGTGTTCCGACTGAAATCGCAAAAGCGGGCGATATCGTTTGTATAAGCGGTTTAGAGAATATTTCTATCGGGGATACTATATGTTCTCCGTTAAAGGTAGAACCCGTTCCTTTCGTAAAAATTTCAGAACCTACCGTAGAAATGACTTTCTCCGTTAACGACAGCCCGTTTGCAGGCAAAGAAGGTAAGTTCGTTACTACAAGACATTTAAGAGATAGATTATTTAAAGAAATGTTAAAAGACGTTTCTTTAAGAGTAGAAGAAACGGATTCCGCCGATTCTTATAGGGTTTGCGGAAGAGGTGAAATGCACCTTTCTATTTTAATTGAAACTATGAGAAGGGGTGGTTATGAATTTCAAGTCGGGGCTCCCAAGGTTATGTATAAAAAAGACGGCGACAAAATTTTAGAACCTATGGAAAGATTAGTTGTAGATGTTCCCGAAGATAAAACCGGTAGTGTGTTCTCGGCTATGGGGGTTAGAAAGGGCGAACTTTTGCAAATGGAAAACATAGGTAGTCGTATACGTTTGGAATTTAAAATTCCGGCAAGAGGACTCTTTGGATATAAGAGTCAATTCTTAACCGATACTAGGGGCGAAGGTGTACTCAATACCATTTTCTACGGATACGAAGAATTTAAAGGTGATATAGAGAGAAGAAGTACAGGCTCTTTGGTCGCTTTTGAAACGGGCGAATCTATTACTTACGGCTTGTTTAACGCTCAGGGAAGAGGACAACTTTTCATAGGTGCAGGCGTGCAAGTGTATGAAGGTATGGTCGTAGGGGAAAACCCGAAAAACGAAGATATCTCCGTAAACGTTTGTAAGAGAAAACACTTAACTAATACCCGTGCCTCGGGTTCAGACGACGCTTTAAGACTTGAAACTCCTAAGACTATGAGTTTAGAAGAGGCAATGGAATTTATTGCAGACGACGAACTTTTGGAGATAACTCCGAAAAATATAAGAATAAGAAAGAAGACGTTGGATACCGAAACAAGATTAAAACGAAAAGCTCACGGCTTAGAATAAAAATAACTCCTACGGGATTTCCGTGGGAGTTATTTATTGACAATGTAAAACATAAATGATAATATATAATATAAGTGTAAATTTCGTATATTGCGGAGAACTTTAAATGGAAAAGAGTTTAGATAAATTTACAATAGGAGAAAGCGGTATAGTCGTTAAAGTTTCTGGAGAGAGAAAAATCAGACGTAGACTTTACGATATGGGCATTACCAACGGTGCAGAAATTTATTTGAGGAAAAAAGCCCCGCTTGGCGACCCTATCGAAGTTTCTGTTAGAAGTTACGAGTTGTCGTTAAGAAAAACCGAAGCCTCTTGCATAGTGTTGGAGGTAAATAGTTAATGTTAAGATTTGCGTTAGCGGGAAATCCCAACTGCGGTAAAACCACTTTATTTAACAGCTTAACAGGTTCTACTGCTCACGTCGGTAACTGGCCCGGCGTTACCGTAGATAAAAGAGAAGGCGTATATAGACAATGCGAAGAACCTATCGCTGTCGTTGACCTTCCGGGTATTTATTCCCTTTCTCCATATACCCCCGAAGAAGTTGTTG
Source organism: Christensenellaceae bacterium (assembly GCA_045598545.1). Taxonomy (GTDB): domain Bacteria; phylum Bacillota; class Clostridia; order Christensenellales; family Borkfalkiaceae; genus UBA1259. The sequence goes on from JAZLMI010000064.1 coordinate 8,610, forward strand.
CAAGAAATTATATATTAGACGAAAAACCCGATTGTGTTATCAATATAGTAGACGCTACAAACCTAGAAAGAAATCTATACTTAACCACTCAACTTATGGAAATAGACGTTCCCGTTATTATAGCACTTAATTTTATGGATGCGGTTGAGAAAAAAGGAGACTTTATAGACGCAAAAGAACTCGAAAAGAGATTGGGAGTTCCGGTTGTAAAAATTTCCGCCCTTAAAATTATGGGGTTAAAAGAACTTATGGAAAGGGGCTATCAAACTTCTAAAACCGAAAGGAAAGGTTCTACCGTTATAGAAGACGAAAAGTTAAAGCACCTTATAAACGATATTAAAATCGCTTTGGACGGGCAAGGGGTGGATAATCCTTTGTTTCACGCAGTAAAACTTGCAGAACTCGATGAACTTGAAGTTTTAATGCACAAAGATACCGTCAATATGGTAGAGGCTTTTAAAACTCAGTACCATAGCGATTTGTTCGGCGACGATTACGAAGCACTTATCGCCGACGGAAGATATAAATATATAACCAAATATTTTTCTCCTACTATTAAAAGAAAAAACTCGGAAAAATTTATAATTACTCCGTCGGATAAGGCGGATAAGGTATTAACCCATAAGATTTGGGGTATACCTATATTCTTATTAGTATTGTTTGCAATATTCCACCTTACTTTTTCTGAAAATTTCTTGTTTTTAGGCGGTATTTTTAAAGATTACGTGTCTTTTAAGGGGACGGCTTTCGAAGGAGTTTTGGTGGGAGAAAACGGTATAAATTCAATAGGTGTTATTCTCACTAGACTAGTTGGAGTTTTGATAAATTTTATATCTAGCGAAATAAGAATTTTGTTATCCTCTTCGCCGGAATGGATTTCGGGACTTATTTGCGACGGGGTATTAGGCGGAGTGTTTTCGATTTTGGGGTTTTTACCTCAAATATTAGTGCTGTTCTTATTATTTTCTATTTTAGAAGATTCCGGATATATGGCGAGAATCGCTTTTATCCTTGACAGGGCATTGAGAAAATTCGGACTTTCGGGAAGAGCGTTTTTACCTATGATTATGGGTTTTGGCTGTTCTGTTCCCGCTATGATTAACACTAGAACCTTGGCTGACGAAAAAGAAAAAATAGCGACTGTTAGAGTTATTCCTTTCTTTTCTTGCGGGGCTAAACTTCCCATACTTACCGCAGTCGCAGGTGCGATAGTCGGTTATATGGGCGTCGGAAATGCAGATTTAATTACTTACGGAATGTATCTTTTGGGAATAGTTACCGCTTTAATCACAGTTATAATTATGAGAAATACTACCTTAAAAGGAGAAATTCCTCCCCTTATAATGGAACTTCCGACTTATCATCTTCCGCAATTTAAAAATCTTATGTTTTTGCTTTGGGATAAGGCAGAACATTTTATTAAAAAAGCGTTTACTGTAATTCTTGCTTCCACTATAGTAGTGTGGTTTGTAACTCACTTCAATTTCAAGTGGGAATTTTTACAGGATAATATCGAAGATTCGATTTTGGCAAGTATAGGTATGTTTATCCAACCTTTATTCACGCCTTTGGGATTCGGAAGTCAGTTGAATTCCACGGGAATTTTCGGCTGGGTGTTTATAGTCGCCGCAATAACCGGACTTATCGCAAAAGAAAACGTTGTCGCAACCTTGGGAACGATTTCTCATTGTTTGCCTCTTGCTATTATATCTGCTTTCGATATCGATGCCGAAAGCGGTATAGGTGCAATAGGGGCTATGATTTCCGCTACCGGCATCACAGTTCCCGCATTACTTTCTTTTATCGCTTTTAATATGACTACTATCCCTTGCTCTGCCGCAGTCGCAGCCGCTAAGGGAGAATGTCCCGATAAAAAAACTTTTAACGGTACTATTCTCTTTTGGATTTTGACTTCTTATATAGTGTCTTCGGCAATTTATATTATAGGTACTTGGTGGTGGACTTTATTTATATATCTATTAGTGGCGGTAGTTGTGTTCTTTATAATAAAAACTTATTCTAAAAAGAAGGAATTAAAATTAAAAAAGGAAAAAGAAAATGCAGTTTACTGAAATAATTACCATAATCCTTTCCGTTTCTATTGTCTTGGCGGTTATTGTAACTTCCTTAATCAATAAAAAAAAAGGAAAAGGTTGTTCGGGTGATTGTTCTTATTGCTCGCATTGTGTCTATAAACAAAATAAAAAGGAGGATAAAAAAGTGGCTCAATATTTAAAATGTCAAGGTTGCGGTGCTATAGTTAAGGTAATTACTCCTTGCACTTGTCCTAATTGCGGAATTAAGTGTTGCGGTAAAGAGATGGTTCCTTATACACCTTCTAATAGCGAAGATTTAACTGTTAAAGGCGTTTTGACCTGTGAACGTTGCGGTGCAAAAGTAGAAGTTATTAAACCTTGTAATTGTCCTAACTGCGGTATTCAATGTTGCGGTGAACAAATGAAATAAATTTTTATGCTGTAAAAAGTGTTCAAAATCAAAATAGATTTGAACACTTTTTTGTTATAAATTACATTGATTTTTATCCTAAAAAGGTTTATATTATCCTTAAGGAGTTTTATTATGGATATAGGTATAAGCGTTAAACTTCAATTTATAGAAGAAGAATTTTTGAAAAAGTTAAAAGATATAGGGTATACTCATATCGACGTAAATATGGACGTCGTTATAGATAGCAAATGCTCTCTCACTATGGGCGATAAAGAATTAGTGGATTTCGTTTCTGAAAAATATGCTTTGTTAAAAAAATACGGATTTAAAATTTTTCAAACTCATACCGCTTGTACGTGGGAAGTAAGGTCTAAAACCGAACTTCTTAATTTGGTTCGTTCTAATAAAAGAACTATAGAACTTACTAAAATTTTGGGTTGCAACTGTATGGTTATACACCCTATAAGATATTCGGTGTTCTTGGAAAAAGCATTTAAAGACAAATACGAATTGAATAAATTTTTCTTGACCGAAATGTTAAACGAGGCAGAAAAGTTGGGCGTTTATCTCGCTTTGGAAAATTTTCCGTTAGACGTTGGTGATACCATTGAAGAACATTTGAAACTTCTTGACCTAGTAAAAAGTAAGTATTTGGTTACTTGTTTTGATACGGGGCATTCGTTCTTTGCCCAAAACGATTTATATGACCATATAATAGCGTTGAAAGATACTTTAAAAGTCGTACATATTCACGATAATTACGGCTTTGACGATAATCACAATCCGATAGGACTGGGCAGAATTACTTGGGAAAGAGTTATGTCCGCTTTAAAAACCGTAGGGTTTAAGGGCGTGTTTTCATTAGAACCTGCTTATAGATATTCTATTGGAACAAAGTCTTCCGATGCGGAAATTCTTTTGCATTATATAACCGCAAAAGAATTGCTTGAAAAATATCCTTTATAAAATAATGTTGATTTTTATTAAAAGTAGTTTTTTGAAATTAAATTAAAAAAACTACTTTTATTTTTTACATAAAATATTCAATAACTACTTGAAAACAAATAGGATTTATGATACAATCTACTCAAATAATAATTAAGGAGACGTGTTATGAAAACAATAAAAGATAAATATTTGGTAGTAGGAGCGGATTTTGCAGGATTTCCCTTAAAGGAAGTTGTAGTAGAACACTTAACGAAGAAAGGTTGGAAGATTTTAGATTTAGGCGTAAAAAAGGATTCTGACCCCAACGATACGGACTTAATGTTCCATAGAGTAGGATTAAGAGTCGGAGCGGAGATAAGCGAAGGCAACTATGAAAGAGCCTTGATATTTTGCGGAACGGGTATGGGAATACATATAGCGGCAAGTAAATGTCCGCACGTTCATGCAGGGGTAGTAGAAAGTTTGCCTGCGGCAATAAGAGCGATAACGGGAAACGGCGTAAACGTTTTAGCAATGGGTGCTTTTTACGTTGCACCGCAAACTGCGTGTGATATAGCGGACGCATATTTATCTAACACCCTCGGAAGCGGTTGGGAATGGTGGCATAATTTCTATGAATTCCAT
>JAZLMI010000065.1:0-7604 GCA_045598545.1 Christensenellaceae bacterium
TTCCATAATATTTTTCCTTATTGAATATCCCATTTACCTGAACTTCCGTCATCAAACTCTTTTGAACCCGTTAACACGTCTCCCTTTATTTCCAAAATCTCTAAAAACGGGATTTTGTACTGCCTTTTATCTTCCATAAAATCTCCTTTGCAACTTATATTTAAACCATAATAACACATATTATAAAGGCACAATGTGCCTTTTGTCAAGAAAAAAATGCACATTGTGCTATAATTTCACTATGATTGAGTTAAAGGATATTCAAAAAAGGTTAAGAGAAGAAATCAAAAATTCTAATCTTTCTCAAAAGCAAATAGCCGAAAAACTCGGTATAAACCCGTCGACAATAAGTAAATATTTAAGGCTTGATAAATTCCCTGCAATAGACACTTTTGCAAATCTTTGCGAAGTTTTAGATATTTCGTCTGACGACATTTTAGGATTAAAAAAATAGAAAAAGGACTTGAATATTTCAAGTCCTTTTGTATATTTTTATATATTTAATTTATTATTTTTCCATTATGACGGTAAACGGACCGTCGTTAATTTGTGAGATTTTCATATCCGCACCGAATACTCCGAGTTTTACGTTTATCCCTAAACCTTTTAAGCCTTCCGCAACGTAAAGATACAACTCGTTTGCTTTTTCGGGAATTTCTGCGTCTAAAAAATCGGGGCGGTTACCGTGAGAAGTGTTAGCGTACAAAGTGAACTGCGAAACCAAAAGTATTTCGCCCTTTTCATCTATTATAGATTTATTTATCTTGCCGTTTTCGTCTTCAAAAATTCTCAAAGACGGAATTTTTTTTATTAAATAATCGGCGTTTTCTTTTCTATCGCCCTTTTTTATTCCCAAAAAAATTACGTAACCTTTCTTTATTTCAGAAATAAGTTTCCCGTCTACTTTTAAATTCGCTTCCTTTACTCTTTGAATTACCGCTTTCATTTTTAACTCCCGTTAAATAATATCACAACTTAAAATATTTGACAACAATATATTGCAAAATATATAATATAAGCGTTATGGATATATTCGGTTTAGAAAAATTATCACTTGTAGATTACGACGGGTGCGTCGCATCTACCGTTTTTACGGGTGGATGCAACTTTAAATGCCCTTTTTGTCATAATTCGGCATTAGTATTAGACTACCAAAATCTTTCTACTTTCAAAGAAGAAGAAATACTGGATTACTTGAAAAAAAGAAAAGGAATAATAGAAGGGGTTTGCGTAACGGGCGGAGAACCCACTTTAAATAAAGACCTTCCTTCTTTTATAGAAAAAATTAAGAATATCGGATTAAAAGTAAAGTTAGATACAAACGGCACTAACCCCGATATGGTAAAATCGTTAAACGAATCGGGGCTTTGCGATTATTTTGCTATGGACATAAAAAACGATAAAGAAAATTATGCCAAAATAATAGGTTTTGATAAATTCGATACTGTAAAAATAGAAAAAACGGTAGAATATTTTTTATCGGGAAAAGCAAATTACGAATTTAGGACAACTTTAATAAAAGAATTCCACACCGAAAAAAATATGCAAGAAATAGGAAAGTGGATTAAAGGTGCGAATAAATATTTTTTGCAAAAATTTAAAAACGGCGATAACTGTATAACTCAAAATCTTAACGGTATAGAAACGGACACCGCAAAAAAGTTCGTTGAAATATTAAAACCCTATATTTTTAACGTCAATCTCCGTGGATATGATTTATAACAGATAGGAGATATTTATGTATTTTATTTTTTCGCTTTTAGCACTATTTTCTTGGAGCGGTTCGGATATATTTTCAAAAGTCGGAACTTCTCAAAAGGATAAATTAAGCCACTGGAAAGTCATTTTCTTCGTCGGGATAATAATGGGACTTCACGCTATTATAACTATAATAGTAAGTAAGTTTATAAATCCCGAAAATATTCCAACTTGGCTTTTAAGTATAATTTATACCGATTTCGTTTTTTCGGATTTTATAAAATATTTACCGGTAGCGTCTATATATTTAATAGCAATGATAATAGGATATGCGGGGTTAAGATATATAGAACTTTCGATTTCTTCCCCTATTTGTAATTCTTCGGGGTCTTTGGCACTTATAATATGTGCAATACTTGGTTGGGCGGTTTTAGATATCCCTTCTATTATCGGAGTCGTTCTTATTTCCATAGGAATTTTATTCCTTGGCATAGTCGATTATAACGAAGACGTGGAAAATAAAATTTTAAGACGAAAAAAATCTAATTATAAGTACTCTAAAAGTTTTATAGCGATACTTATCCCGATATTATATTTAATAATAGACGCTTTGGGAACTGTCGGCGACCAAGTCGTTTCAGAACTCGAACTTTTCGATATGAGCGAATACGCTTCTAATACGGCTTTTGAATTTTCCGCACTTTTATTCTCTTTAATCGCATTCGTTTGGGTAAAATTCGTTAAAAAACAACAGTTTTTTAACCTTGGAAAGTCCAACAGGATTTCCCTTATATTAGGCGGAATTTGCGAAACGATAGGTCAAATGTTCTATATGTCAGTAATGTTTTCGGAGTTTAAAGCAGGTATGCCTATGATTTCCGCTTACTGCGTACTATCCGTCGTATGGAGTAGAATTTTCTTAAAAGAAAAACTCTCCTTGAAACACTACGTTTCAATAACAATAACTTTTATCGGAATAATACTTTTGGGAATTTTCTCTCCCATATAAAAATAATTTAAACTCATAAAGCGGTGGCAAGAATTTGCCTCCGCTTTGTTTTTAATTATAATTATTTACATACGTTCAAATTTAATTTTACAAAAAAATCCACCATAGTCTTGCTTTATCTTTTTTGCCACTTCTTTACTGCATTTAATAGTTAGATTTTTAAAATCTATGTCACAATCTTTATTTGCCATCTTATCCTCATCGTTATAAAAAAGTTTTCCAACTTCCAAACTGCTAGATATTATATTTATACTCGTTAACGAACTGCACGCAAAAAAAACTCTATCTCCTAAAATTGTTACACTATTTGGTATCGTTATATTCGCAAGATAATGACAACAAAAGAAGGTATTATGCAAAATAATTTTACAATTATTATTTATCTCACAACTCTTTATATCTTCATTTCTTGCTTTTACTAATACTAAATAAGGATTATTACTATTTCCTAAATACAATCCGTTATCATATTCACTATATTGTAGCGAATCGCAACCATCAAAAGCATAAGCCCCTATATTTTTCACACTGTTTGGTATTGTTATATTTGTAATAAAACTACAACCATCAAAAGCAAACGCTCCTATATCTTTTACAATATTAGGAATAACGACATTTCCACCATTACCCAAATATTTTTTTAATACCCCTTTATCGATTTCAAAATCCGATAAATTAATATTAGTTTCCTGAACACTATTTTGGGGCAAAATGTTACTTATACAATATTCACATTGCGGATAAGATTCTTTAAGAATATCTGCCACTTCCTGTGAACAAATTATCTTCTTTAAAAGAGAACAAGATGTAAATACATGCTCTCCTATACTTGTTACGCTATCAGGTATCGTTATATTTGTAAGAGAACAAAAATAGAAAGCCTTATCCCCTATACTTGTTACACTGTTTGGTATAGTAAACGACATATCTTTTTTCCCTGTTGCATATTGTATTAAAGTTTTTCCGTCCTTACCATATAAGTTACCGTCTATTGATTTATAATTCTGATTATTTTCATCTACTATTATACTTGTAAGTGAACTACTGAAAGTACCGATTCCTATACTCGTTACACTATTTGGTATCGTTATACTTTTAAGTGATCGACAATTAGAGAAAACGTCATCTCCTATGCTTGCTACACCATTAGGGATAACTACATTTCCACCTTTGCCCAAATATTTTTTTAATACCCCTTTATTAATTTCAAAATCCGATAAACCTCTATCAGCTCCCTTAACACTATTTTGTGGCAAAGTATTACTTATACAATATTTATATTTCGGATAAGACTTTTTAAGGATATCTACTACTTTTTGTGAACAAATTATCTTCTTTAAAAGAGAACAAGATGTAAATACATCCTCTCCTATACTTGTTACGCTATCAGGTATCGTTATATTTGTAAGAGAAGTACAATAAGAGAAAGCATCATCTCCTATACTCGTTACACTGTTTGGTATAGTAAACGACGTGTCTTTTTTACCTGTTGCATATTGAATTAAAGTTTTCCCGTTCTTACCATATAAGTTCCCGTCTATTGATTTGTAATTTTGATTGTTTTCATCTACTATTATACTTGTAAGTGAACAGCAATAAAAGAAAGCACCACTTCCTATAAGTTTTAAACTTTTTGGTATTGTTATACTTGTAAGTTTATTACAACCAGAAAAAGCATCATCTCTTATACCTTTTACGCCATTAGAAATCGTTATGCTTTTAAGTGAAGTGCAACCAGAAAAAGCTCTCTCTCCTATACTCTTTACACTCTTTGGTATTGTTACACTTGTTATTGAGCGACAATTATAAAAAGCCCAATTCCCTATACTTTTTACACCATTACCAATTGTTATACTTGTAAGTGAACTACAATCCTCAAAAACTCTCTCTCCTATACTTGTTATACTATTTGGGATTACTATACTCTTAATTGAACGGCAACCCAAAAAAGCTCTCTCTCCTATACTCTTTAAAACATTTGGAATAACGACATCTCCACCATTACCCAAATATTTTTCCACCACTCCCTTATTAATTTTAAAATCCAATAAATTAATATTAGTTCCCTGAACACTATTTTGTAGCAAATTGTTACTGATAAAATATTCATATTTCGGATAAGACTCTTTAAGGATATTTGCTACTTTTCGTGAACAACTTATCTTTAAATAACAATAAGAATTAAACACATCACTTCCTATACTCGTTACGCTATTTGGGATTGTTACGCCTCGTAATGACCGGCAACTATAGAAAGCCCCATCTCCTATACTTGTTACACTATTTGAAATAATAACTTCAGTTAAACAGCTACAACCTCTAAACGCATAATTCTCTATACTTGTTACGTTGTTTTGAATTGCAAACGACGTATCTTTTTTACCTATTGCATATTGTATTAAAGTCTTTCCGTCCTTACTATATAAGTTTCCGTCTATTGATTTATAATTTTGATTATTTTCATCTACTATTATACTTGTAAGTGAACTGCAATCCTCGAAAGCAAAACTTCCTATACTCATCACACTATTTGGTATAGCTACACTTGTTAATGACTTGCAATTAGAGAACGCACCCTCTCCTATACTTTCTACACTATCTCCTATCGTTACACTTGCAATTAAACTACAATCACGGAAAGCTCTCTCTCCTATAGTTGTTACACTCTTTGGTATTATTACACTTGTTATTGAGCTACAATTATAAAAAGCCCAATTTCCTATACTCGTTACATTATTTGGTATTGTTATACTTGCTAACGACTTACAATCATAGAAAGCCCAATTCCCTATACTTTTTACACTATTTGGTATTGTTATATTTGTAAGTGAACTGCAACTCTGAAAAGCATTGTCTCCTATACTCGTTACACTATTTGGCATAGATACACTTGTTAATGACTTGCAATTAGAGAACACACCATCTCCTATACTTTTTAAACTATCTCCTATCGTTACACTTGTAATTAAACTACAATCACGGAAAGCCATCTCTCCTATACTCGTTACACTATTTGGTATTGTTATACTTGTAAGTTTATTACAACCAGCAAAAGCTTTTCCCCCTATATTCGTTACACTATTTGGTATTGTTATACTTTGTAATGAACTGCAATTAAGGAAAGCTTTTTTTCCTATACTCTCTACACTGTTTGGTATTGTTATATTTGTGAGTTTACTGCAAAAGATAAAAGCATTATCTCCTATACTCTTTACAACATTTGGAATAACGACATTTCCACCCTTACCTAAATATTTTTTCAACACCCCTTTATCAACTTCAAAATCTGATTCCTTCTCTTCTAATGCCATCCCTTTTGCTCCTATTTATTTAATTATTTTTTTACAAAAATAAAAATTCAATTTATTTTTAAATTTTACCATTTTTTGACAAAAATTTCAAGAAAAAAATCAAACAACTCATAAAGCGGTGGCAAGAATTTGCCACCGCTTTACTTTTAATTATAATTATTTTCCTAAACTTTCGATATATAACGAGGCTTTAGTTGCGGCGACTCCGCCGTCCGCAACAGCGGTTACGACTTGTCTTACAGTCTTTGTTCTACAATCGCCTGCAACGAAAAGTCCTTCGGTTTTAGTAACGCACGTTTCGTCCGCTATAATATACCCGTCTTTATCCAAATCGACGTAAGGTTCAAAACACTTATTGTCGGGAACTTGCCCTATCGCTATAAACACAGCGGGAAGTTCGTGTTGCAAGATGTTACCGTCTTTATCCTTATACTCTATCGCTTTAAGTTCGTTATCTCCTATATAGTTGATAACGCTGGTATTCGGTCTCCACTCGATATTATCTTTACTTAAAAGAGTTTTAACAAGACTACTGTCTCCGAAAAACTTATCGAACAAAGTGTAAACGTAAACCTTTTTACAATAAGAAGAAAGTAACAAAGAATATTGAAGGGCGGTATTAGCGTCGCCGACTACCGCAACTTCTTGTCCCTTATAAAAAGCACCGTCGCAAATAGCACAATAATAAACGCCTTTCCCTACTAAATCTTCCTTATCGGTTTGAGTTCTTAAATGTTTATGTTTAACCCCTGCCGCAATTATTACCGACTTACTTTGATACTCGCTATATTCGGTAACAACCTTAAAGGTTTTATCGGCAAGTTTTTCTATCTTTACTACTTTATCTATTTCAAGGTCAGCCCCCAAAGCCGTTATTTGGTCGTAAAGATTATCGGCAAACTTTTCTCCGCTTATTTCTTTTATCGAAGGATAATTTTCAAGTCTTGGAGAATTTGCTATTTGTCCGCCCAAACTTTCGCCTTCTAACACTAAAACCGTTTTACTGTTTCTCAAAGCGTAAAGTGCAGAGGTCATACCTGCCACACCTGCACCTATAACTATAACGTCATACATTAGTTTATACTCTCTATATATTTTCTTATTTCACTTGCATTGTCGTAAGACTTTATTCCGTCAGCGGTTTTCACAAGTAAAGTCGGAGCTTTCTTTATTCCGAATTTTAAAGTCATCTCTTTATCTTCTTCGGCATTTATTACCTGATATTTTACTCCCGCTTTATCTAACATCATTTTGGAAGTCTTACAATTAGGGCATCCCGTTCTCGTGAAAAGTAAGGGCGTTTCGAAATCGTTTGACTTCGTTTCGCATTTTTCCGATTCACAACTACAAACCTTTTCTTTTGGTTTAAATTTAGAATTAGCGATATCGTAAACTTTTCTATCCGAAAACTCTTGACGCTTACCGTCGTTCCAGTTCTGAACAGGTCTATAATATCCGGTTATACGGCTATAAACTTCGGTGGGCTTTTTGCATATCGGACACTCGTAAACTTCGCCCGAAATATAACCGTGGTCGGCACATACCGAGTATGTTGGCGACATCGTATAATAAGGAAGTTTATAGTT
>JAZLMI010000066.1:0-49361 GCA_045598545.1 Christensenellaceae bacterium
CGTTAAAGGGAAGAACCAATATCGTGTTGTTTCCAAAAGGCGAAAAGAGAGACGACTGCATAGTGGTAGATAGTTTACCCGAGCTACTGGAACTCTTAAAAGGCTATAATCCGGACGACGTGTTTATAATCGGCGGAGCGACGTTTTATAGGACGATGCTTCCCTACTGTTCGGAAGTTTTGGTAACCAAAGTAGAAGCGGAAAAAGAAGCCGACGTGTTCTTTGCGAATTTAGATAATCTTCCCGACTGGGAACAAACGGCTTGTTCTACGGTAGAAGTTCCCACCATAGAATATATTATAAGTTTTAAGACTTATAAAAATTTCAACGTAAAGCCGTTATAAAAAAGGTATATAAAAGATAAAGGAAAACGCCCTTAACCGAAAAAGTTAAGGGCGTATTTTTTGTTTATTTTTATTTAAGATGCGTCTACTAAATTTTGAAGAGAAACGGTGTAGAAAGAAGTAGTAAAAGATTCTCCGTTTCTGGTATAGGAGAGTTTAATTTGGTCGGAGGGTCTAATTTGAAGGATAACGTCGCCGACGTCGAAGTATCTCATAAGTTTAAACTCGTTGTTTCCGATAAAGATAGAAGTTAAAAAGTCGCCCTTTCTTAAACCCAAGGAATAAGCGAGAGAATTTTCGATAACTTCGTCAATTAAAACGTCTTCCTTAATGTAGCCGAAACCTTTTTCCTTATCGAAGACGTACTTAGAATTTTTGGAAGTTAAAGTAACGCCTAAAACTAATCTTTTAACCGAGTTAGCGTTCATATTTTTATAGTAGTATAAAATGTTGTCGGTAGCCCCCCTAACAATTTCTATGGGGATAGCGTAGTTAATATTTTCGTCGGTCTGGTCGCCGGCGTTAGTGATGCCGATAAGTTCGCCGAAGACGTTAAACAGTCCACCGCCCGAACTACCGCCGTAGATAGAAGTATCTATTCTGATACTCCTGTAGGCCCTAACCGTGCCGTCAACCGAAAGGTTAATGAATTCGTCCGAAACGCTGACTATACCTTCGGTAACGCTAATGCCTTCGTTTTCGGGGTTACCGATAGCGATAGCGGTTTCGCCGACGTAGTAATCGTCAGCAAGGGTTACGGGTTTAACCGAATCGTTAATGGCGAGGAGTTTATCGGTAGAAACCTTTAAGACGGCGATATCGTGAACGGGGCTACCGCCGACGTATTCGAGTTCGATACCGTAAACGCCGTAGTTGTAAACGGAATAACCGTCAACGTATTCCTGGGTAACGTAAGGCGAACCTTCCGCCCCGTAAAGATAGCCCACTATTCTACTTGCGATTTTAGAGCCGTTGTCTTCGTTGGCGTTTTCGGAATAAACGACGTGGTAGTTGGTAACGATATAGGAAAAATCCTCTTCCATTTTGTAGACGATAGCGGAACCGCACATAATAGAAACGGATTTTCTCTGTTCCGTACCTAAAAAGCCTTTGGAAACGGTTTCGGTAACCTTAAATTCGGTGTAAACTTTCATAGCGGAAAGTAAGCACTCGCCGATAACTTCGGTGTTGTCGGAAGAAGAGGCGGAGAGGTAAATTTTAAGGAATTCTTCGAAAGAGATTTCGCCGTAAATTTCCTTGTAAGCCTCGAACATATCCTTAACGGTAATATCGCTTGCGTTAGTGCCGTTTCTGCCGTTGGTAACCTGAAAGGTAGAAGACGTGCCGTTAGAATAATAAACGGTGTAATAATCAATAAGTCCCACGGTATCGGTTTTAACGATATCGGTAACGTAAACTTCCACGGTATCGTCCATAACCTTAAAAGAACAAGATACGGAAAAAGCGACGCAAGAAATTAAAATAAAAGTCAAAATAGCGATAAAAAGTTTTTTCATATAATCCCCTATAAATTATATCCGTTATTAAAATATTATAGCACGAAAAAAAAATTAAATCAAGAAAAGTAAAAAATATGTCATAAGAGCATTAAAATCTAAAAAATCGGGTGTATAGTGAAGATAAAAAAAGAAAAAAAAGGAAAAGGAGAAAAGGAGAGAATATGAAAAGAGATAGCGTAGTGATTTATAAATCGTTTATAAACGCCTTGGAAGGTTTTGACGATAAGACCAAGTGTAAGATTTTGTTAACGGTGATAAATTACGGATTAGAGGGGGAAATCGGAGAGTTAAGCGGTGTAGAAAAAGCGGTATTTACGCTGATAAAACCGCAGATAGACGCCAACAATAAAAGGTACGAAAATTCGTTAAAGGGCGGAAGGCCGAAAAAGTTAGAAACGGCGATAGAAAAAACCAAACCGAAACCTAATGATAATGAAAATGATAATGAAAATGAAAATGTAAATGTAAATGTAAATGAAAAAGAAAATGAAAAGGAGAAAGAAAATGAAAATGAAGAAGAAAGTAAGAAAGTAAGTTATGATTATGGTGAAAAAAAATCGAAACTCAAAAGTTATCAAAGCATAATAGAAGACTTTCAGGTAGAGAAGGAATTACAGCCTACTCTTTGGGAATTTATAAAGCATTGTCAACTAAACGGGAAAACGCTGACAAACGATAAACTTATGCACGTTATAGTGAAACTGGATATGGGAGCAAGGAGCGTGCAAGATAAGATAGATAAACTGGTAAAAGCGATAAGTTTGGGACACTTTGACGTGGAGAGGTAAAAAAAACGCCCCACGTTGCAACAGCCGTGGAGCGTAATTTAAATATTTATTTACCGAAATTAAAGAACAGTCGGAACGAAGAAGTAAACGGCAAAGAGGATAGTAACTATTGCGGTAAATAAGGAGATTCTCCAAGTAGGAGCGTGGTCTCTCTTACCATTCTTCCATAAAATCAAGTCTACGGGGTAAGTAATTAAAGAGATGATAACGAAAGAGATAAGGCCCATACCGATACCCTTGGTAATAGAATAAGCAAGGGGCATCATAATGATGGTAAGGAAAGCAGGAACAGCGACACGGATAGAGTCGAAGTTAACTTTCGTGATATTTTTCATCATCAAAGCACCAACGTAGATTAAAGCACAAGAAGTAGCAGCGGAAGGAATAGCAGCGAATACCGGAAGTAAGAACATAGAGAGGAAGAAAAGTATAGCGGTAGTCAAAGCGGTTAAACCTGTTTTTCCGCCTGCGGCAACGCCTGCACCTGATTCAACGAAAGTGGTAACGGTAGAAGTACCGAGTAAAGCACCGGTGCAAGTAGCGATGGAGTCAGAGTACATAATCTTATCGTAAGCGATAGGAGTACCGTCTTCTTCCAAAAGACCTGCAGCGGAGCAACAACCGAGGCAAGTACCCATAGTATCGAACATATCAATCATAGCGAAAGAGATGGTCAACATAATGAAGGTGAATAAAGAGCCTTCGGGTAAATTCCAACCGCCCTTAAATGCGGAAAGGAATACACTGTTTTCGGTCATACCGAAGAAGTCGCCGAAGTTGTTCCAGAATTGCCAAGTGATACCGGGAGTATTACCTGCCAAAACAGAGAGGTCTGTAACGCCCAAAGGAATACCAACGATAGCAGCGATTAAGATACCGAAAACGACGGCACCTTTAATTTTCCAGTGAGACATAATAACGATAGCAAATAAACCGATTAAGCAAACGATAGCGGGCTTACAAGAATCCAAGTGAGTTAAGTCGCAGAGAGCAACTTGAACGTAGGGGTCTCCGATAATAATGCCTGCGTTTTGGAAGCCTATGTAAGCGATGAATAAGCCGATACCAGCGGGGATAGCGACTTTTAACGAAGTAGGAATACCTTCGAAGACGTATTGTCTTAAAGCCTTGCCCTTAATGGAAATGCAAGAGAGCAATAAGAAAACTACGCCGTCTAAAAGGACCATAAACATAGCGTTGCCAAACGAGAAAGCGAATCCCGAAGCACCGCCGACCATAGTACCTACCATAGCGTTAAGTCCCATACCGGAAGCCTGAGCTAACGGAAGTTTAGCGAGGAACGCCATAAGTAAAGTTCCGATAACGGCACCGAAAGCGGTAGCCATAAATACGGAAGACCAACGGGGGTCAAGGACTCCGCCCCAAAGGATTTGGTTAGGGTTAACGGTTAAGATGTAAATCATTGCGAGGAAGGTAACCAAGCCTGCAACGATTTCAGTTCTAATCGTAGAACCTCTTTCTTTGATTCCAAAGAACTTATCGAGTTTGGAACCGAACGAATTGTTACTCATAAAGAATCTCCTTTATAAAATTTTTTTATTATACACGGTGTTGCGACCGTAGTATTTAAAATAAGAAAGCCGACCTGAAGTTTAATAAGCAATATACCCATTAAAAATTCAAAGGCCGACGGAACAAAAAAACCACGCCGAAAGCAAAAGAATTAACAATAGAGAACCGTTTACGGCGATTCGTAGAGACGTGCAACCGCATTATGCACATATATTGCTAAAAGAAGTTATTCAGTTTTAATACGATAAGTTTAACACCTTTAATTTTAAAAGTCAAAGGATTTTAAATGGAATTTTCAAAAAAACGACAAAATTTTTAAAAAGCCCCGAAACGGCATTAGTTGATACCGAAAAGGGGCTAGTATACAATATATAGTGGTTGCAAAATTTATAATAAGTTTTTGATTTGGTCTTTAACTTGTTCTATGTAATCGACTAAAATTTTAGTGGAACTCATGATAGTTTTCTGAATTTCCGAGAAAGAATTTGCGATTTCCATAAGTTTTTTCTTATCGAAAGAAATTTTTTCCTGTTCTTTTTTTTGGTGTTTTTCTTCTTTTTGGTCTTGAATAAAAACACGTATTTTAGAGAACAAGTCTTCTTGTTGGTCTTGAATTAAGTCCATTTTTTTGATTTTGGGTCTTCCCCGTTTAGAAAAGGAAGGTTGGGTTTCGCCGTTTAAGAGTTCTCGAATTTTAAAAACGAGGTCTGTTTTAGTGTACCTCGTGGGGGCTTTAACGCCGAGTAAGGAAGCGAATTGTCTTAAATCTTGCAAGTGATAATCGTTAAAATCCACGCCTTCGTAGAAATTTTTTATTTTTTCGATATCCTCTTTACTCTCTTGTATGTTTTGATTGATTTCTTTATCGTTTTCCATAAAAAACGCCGTCCTTTTAGAACGGCGAATGTAGAATACCGTTCCGTTTAGTCGCCAAACCATTACATTTTTAATTAGCAGTTGAATAAAACACGATTAAAAACGACGGAAGATATTTCCACCATTTATATATCGTGTCCTATTTAGTTAATCATTATAATGTACTTGTAACGATTTGGCGATTATATTTTATCAAATAATAAAGAATAAGTCAATGTTTTGATAGATTTTGTTTAAAAATAAATAAGGGAAACGAAAAAAAACCGTTTCCCTTAAACCTTTAAGACAGTTTTATTTACAACAGTTTCCGCCGAACAATCCGCCGTTATTTTTACACAAACAGCAAATTAAGGCAAGTGCTACGGGTAAGCAATAGCAACTGTTAAAGAGTCCGTTTAAGCACCCGCTTTTGCATAAGCAGATAATTAAAAGGATAATCATAATCCATAAGCAACAATTACCGTTAGATAAAAAGTCAAAACAACCGTTCATAAAAATACCTCCGATGTAATCTCCGCCTATGTAAGTTTTTTTGTTTTTTAGCGGAGTTTCTATTATCAATATAAGCAAAATCTTCTAAAAATGTTACTAAAATACTTAAAGACCTTTCATTTAATTGCCATATCCTAAAAATTGTGTTAAAATACTATGTATCCGTAAACATTATATAATTATAGATATAATAAGAGCGGAAAGCGGATATTTTTAATTCGACTTTTTTGTATTACGGAAATTTTATTTTTTCTTACGGGTATCTATTCTGAACCCGATTGGAGGCAATATGAATACTAGTGCAAAACGCATAGCGTTTTTCGGGGTATTCGGGGCGTTGATATACGTCTTATTACTTTTAGAAACCCAAGTTTTAGGTACGATTTTACCTATCTCGCCTTGTTTTTTATCCTTACCGCTTGCAATATCTTTGTCGGTTTACGGAGATTACAAGAATATGTTCATCGGCGGAACGGTTTTAGGAGTGTGTTCACTTCTTTTATCCTTAATATTTCCGCAATTTATAGTGTTTTTGAACCCTTTGATTTCGGTCCTTCCGAGATTGATTTTGGGAATAGTAGCCTTTGGCGTATGCAAACTCTTTAAGTGGATATTCAAAAACAGCAAAAGCAATTTCTTTAAAAGCGTTCTACCCTATTCCTTATCGGGAATGTTCGGGGCGATAACCAACACGGTACTGGTCGTTACGATGCTTTTTATCTTCAACTTTACGGGCATAGAACAGGCGTTTCAAACCATAATCTCTTTTAACGCTTTAATAGAAATAATATCGGCTATAATATTAGTTCCCGTTATTACGAAAGCTATAAAAATATATTTACACTCGGAGAAATGATATGTTACTCGTTATAGACATAGGAAACACCAACATTAAGTACGGCATATTTAAGGAAGACGAATTAGTTGCCTCTTTCAGAGTTTCTTCCATTTTATCGAGAACGGCGGACGAATACGGTTCGGTTCTTATCAACCTGTTAAAAACCAAGGATATAGATAAGTCCGAAATAAAAGATATCGTTATATCTTCGGTTATTCCGTCGTTAAACTATACTATGACGCATATGTGCGAATTCTTCTTTTCGCTTACCCCCTTAATGGTGGGGGCGGGAATAAAAACCGGCTTAAAAGTATTGGTTGAAAACCCCAAAGAAGTCGGTGCGGATATAATCGCAAACTGCGTTTCGGCGTTTAATAAGTACGGCAAAGATTCCACGCTTATAATTATCGACTTCGGCACGGCAACCACCTTCGACGTGGTGAGCGAAAAAGGAGAACTCTTCGGCGTAGTTATCGCTCCGGGAATAAAAACTTCCTTAGAGGGCTTAGTTAAAAACACCGCACAACTTCCTATGATAGAAATTTCCGCACCGAAAAGCATTCTCGGAAAAAATACTAAAAGTTGCATGCAAGCGGGAATTGTTTTCGGCTTTTCGGGGCTTGTGAAAAACATTATAGATAAAATAAAAAAGGAAATCGGCAAAAAAGACGTTACCGTGGTCGCAACGGGCGGTCTTGGGCAGATTATAGCAAAAGAAGTTAAGGAAATTTCCATAGTCGACAGAACTTTGACTTTGGAAGGCTTAAAAACGATATATAAATTAAACAGAAAATAATTCAAGGAGAAATATTCTATGAAAAAAGTAGGCGTTGCCATTTTAGGATTAGGGGTAGTAGGCGGTGGAACTTACAAAATCCTTACCGACAAAAAAGAGTTCTTTAAGAAAACTCAGGGCGTAGACGTTACGGTGGAAACCGTTTTAGAAAAAAACGTCGATAGAGCGTTGGCGTTAGGTCTTAATAAGAGTGCGGTCGCTTCTAATATTGAAGAAGTCGTTTCTAACCCCAACGTCGATATAGTTGTCGAAGTTTTAGGCGGTGTAGAACCTGCAAGAACTTTCGTTCTAAAAGCCTTAATGAGCGGTAAAACCGTAGTAACTTCTAATAAGGAAATGTTCGCTAAATGCTGGTCTGAATTAGAAATAGAAGCAAAAAAAATGAACGCAGGACTTTACTTTGAAGCAACTTCCGTCGGCGGAGTTCCGATAATCAGAACCCTTCAAGAAAGTATGCAGGCTAATAATATCCTTTCCATTAAGGGTATTATTAACGGCACTACTAACTATATTCTTACCAAAATGGCAAACGAAGATATGTCTTACGAAGAGGCATTAAAAGAAGCACAAAAGTTAGGTTACGCAGAGTTTAACCCCACCGCAGACGTGGAAGGGTTCGACGCAACTTATAAACTCTCTATCCTTTCGAGTTTAGCCTTCAATACTAAAATTTCCATCGAAAACATTTATAGAGAAGGTATTACGAAAATCGATAAAAAGGATATAGCACAAGGAAAACAAATGGGCTATACTCTTAAACTTTTGGGAATAGGTAAAAACACTAAAAACGGTGTAGAAGTAAGGGTTCACCCCACTTTCGTTAAAAACGATAACCCGTTAGCCTCGGTAAACGATTCCTTTAACGCCGTGTTCTTAAAGGGCGACGCTGTGGACGACGTTATGCTTTACGGTCGTGGAGCGGGAGCGTTACCCACGGGTAGTGCAATCGTTTCCGATATAATCTACGCCGCTAAACAGGACGAACATTTCTATACTTCCTTTAAAAACGACGAAAAGGGTGCAAAGGAAACCAAGTTCGTAACCGATTTCTATTCTAAGTATTATTTAAGACTTTCGGTAAAAGATTCGGCAGGCGTTCTTTCCAAGATGACGGGAATCTTCGCTAAAAACAACGTCAGTATAGAACAGGTAAAACAAGTTTCCGATAAAGACGGCGTCGCCGAAGTTATAATAATCACCCACGCTTGTTTAGAGAGCGAGTTCAAAAAGACCACCGAAAAACTCTCTTCTATGGAAGAGATATTATCCGTCGGTGGATATATTCGTATGGAAGACTGATTAAGTCTTTTATAAATAAAAATATTTTGGAGGAATCTGAAAAAATGGTAAAACAAAAGAAAACAATTTTGGGCATATTATTATGTGCCTTACTTACCGTGTGCGTGGTAATGGGTTTAGTAAACTTAAACTCTAATAACACCGCATACGCTCTCGAACTGCCCGCAGACGCTACCGATTGGCTTGTTGACGAAGGCGACGACCACGTTTGGTATAAAGTATCTGACCTTGGCGACAATAACTACGGCTTAACTATCGGCGGAGAAGGGGCTATGCCCGACTTCGACAATGCAGATGATAGACCTTACGACAATTTGACGGACGACATTAACAGCATAACTTCTTTAACGATACAAGAAGGCGTAACGGTTTTATCTAGAGATGCGTTTTATAATTTAAAAATCAAAACGGTAACTATTCCCGCTTCGGTAAAAGAACTACACGACTCCTGCTTTATGCACTGTGAAGATTTAGAGGAAATTATTTTTGCAGAAGGCTCTAATTTAGAAAAAATTTCGGGAAACGATGCGGTTTTTGGGCATAATGCTATCACTTCTTTTACCTTCCCCGCTTCGGTAAAATGTATCGAATCACCCGCTTTGTTTATGGGGTGCGTAAATTTAGAAGAAATTACTTTCCTTTCCACGCCTGAAACTATCAGTGAATATGCTTTTTATCCGTTAGGTTACGATATGGAAAGTATTTTAGACAAAAAAGAGTATGACAAATTATCTCCCGAAGAGCAAGCGAAATACTTTGAACCGATACCGGGTGCCGGACATATGAAAAAACTCAATACTTTTGTTATCTTAAATTTACCTGAAAATTGGACGAAAGAAACTATCGGAGAAGACGGAACGCTCTACTGCGGGTTATTCTCGGACGGAAGTAAAATCATTTCCAATATAGCGAAAGTCTTAAATACGAATCCCGATTTCCCTAAAACGCAATCAACCGTTTGGAAGAGCGAAAACGGCGGTATTTGCTATTTGTATAACAACGAAAGTTTAATAATCAGTAACGTTTTCTCGCAAGCGGTAGATATAACGAATTCCGTTTCTCCTTTAAACGACAATTATATATATTCTTGTTCGAACGGCTGGGTTGCAACCTTCAATATGGAAGACGGTAAAGTAACGAGTATAACCATTGAAGTTATGGTGGATAATTTTAACTACTTAAAAGGAACGTATAAACCGGAAGAAAAACCTCTTCCCAAAACAACCGCAAACGACGGGTTAAGCACGGGTGCTATAATAGGTATAGTGATAGGTGCTGTTGCTCTTGTTGGCATAATCGCTTTCGTAGTCGTTAAAGTATCCAAGAAAAAAAAGAAAAACGATTAAAGTAAAGTAAAATTGAATATTTATAAAAAATATTAAAAATTTTACATAAAATATTGACTTTTTATTTAAGTTTGGCGTATAATATTATTGCAAAGGTAATTTGCCGTATTGATTTATTCAATATGAGCCGTTTGACGTGCATCGCTTGGTCGAGGAAGTTCTGCACATAGGCATAATATGGTTATTGCTCGTCCGATTCTCGAATAGGTCAAACCGAAAGAAAAGCATAAAATTTAAGATTAAAACTCTCGAAAGAGAGTTTTTTTCTTTTACGAGGTTATTTTACAAAGGTCATTTAACAGAGGTTATTTAATGGAAGATATTTTATACTCCGCCGTAATCTACTATGAAAACAATTTGGCACACAAAAAGTTTCAAATAAAAATCGCAAAAAAAGGCGAGATTAAAGAACTAACGATTATATTCACAAACGATAATTTTCATCACTTAGCGGGGCTACATAAACTTACCGATTTAGTAATATCTAAAAAACCACCAAGAAACGTCTATCAAGAAATATTAGACGGAAAATTAACCCAAAAAGATATCGAAAAAAGCAGTCTTTTTCAAGAAGCCGAACAAAGACTTGTTAACCTAAAAAAAATCCAACTGCTTTTTAAGTCGGACTCTTTAATCGTTAAATCTCTCAAAGGAAATTTTATAGGAATAACCGCAAATTATCTCTTATACAAAAAAGATTGCGAATATAAATATATTCACCTGTTCTTGCAGGAACAAAACGGAAAGTACGTTCCCGTTTCATTTTTTCCAAGAAACGACGAAAACTACATATTTAAAGGTAGTAGATGGACTATTCTCTCTATTCAAGAAATTGATAGATAAAATTAAAGGAAGGGATTGTCGCAATTCCCTACGGGAAGAGCGACAATCCCTTCCTTTTTTTTATAAATCTTTATAAATTCAGTCATATATTATTGACACGAATTATCTTAACATATCGCCTTTTTTAAGTTTAACGTCGGTAAAGAGTTTTATTTTTTGCTGAACGAGTTTAGCGTCTAAAATATCGTTTCCGAACTCGTCCTGCATTTTTTCCACGGTTATTTTTTGATTAAATGTAGAATTAGGAGATAGAACTTCCAAAGTATCCCCCACCTTAAAGCGGTTTCTCATTTCTATCAAGGAAAAGCCGTCTTTATAATCTTCTAAGACGGTGGCCATAAATTTTTTAGAGCCTTTGCTTTGGCTATCGTCGAAGTTTTCGGTCCTGTCGTTTTCGCCTAAAAGGTAAGCGGTGGTAAATTCTCTGTGGGCGGTTTTTTCGAGTTCTTTTTTATAGAACTCTACGTCTATGCTGTTTTTAGCGTATAAATCGTCTATTGCACGGCGGTAAGCGTTTATAACGGTTGCGATATAATATTCGGTTTTCATACGACCTTCCACCTTAAAGGAAACCACGCCTGCGTCCATAAGGTCTTTTAGGTGTTCTACTAGGCATAAATCTTTGCTGTTTAGAATATAAGTACCCCTGTCGTCTTCTTGCATTTGCATAAAGTTACCGTCAGAGCCTTTTTCTCTTATTTCGTAATTCCAACGGCAAGCCTGAACGCACTCGCCCCTGTTACTGCTTCTGCCCGTTTTGTAGTCGGAGAGTAAACATCTTCCGCTGTAAGAGATACACATTGCCCCGTGAATAAAGCATTCGAGTTCGATATCGGGAACTTTTTGGTGAATTTCTCTTATTTCTTCTAAGGAAAGTTCCCTTGCGAGAATTACTCTTTTAACCCCGAAATCTCTCCAAAACTTAACGGTTTTCCAGTTTAAGGTGTTAGCCTGCGTGGAGATATTTATTGAAAGATTAGGAGCGACTTCTCTCGCTAAGGCTATTAGCCCCGTATCCGAGATTATAGCCCCGTCGCATTTAGATTTTTCTAAAAACTTAAAGTAGTCTTCGGCACTTTTTAAGTCGTAGTTCCTTGCGAAAATGTTTACCGTTACGTACACTTTTTTATTAAGGGAGTGAGCGTAATATATGGCAGAGAGTATCTCTTGTTCTGAAAAGTTTTTGGATAACGCTCTTAAAGATAAAGCCTTTCCGCCAAGATACACGGCGTCCGCCCCAAAGTAAAAAGCAGTCTTTAATTTTTCCATATCGCCTGCGGGCGATAAAAGTTCAACTTTGTTCATAATCATCTCAATTTTTCGGTAACGGAAACCCCGTCTTCCATATCTAAAATTTGTGTTTTTAAGTTTTTATCGTTGGAAATAAAATTCAAAAAGTTTTCCATACTGTGCTTTATTGTGTTGTGTTTTTGGGGAGCGTTGTCGTTAAAGACGTAGCCCTTAAACAAGACGTTATCCGAAAACAAAATTCCGCCCACGGAGAGAGCCGAGAGTATATGCGGAAGATAAGAAAAATAATGACCTTTAGGACCGTCTAAAAATATGAAGTCGTATTTTCCCGTTAAGACGGGTAAGATTTCGCCTGCGTCTCCCATAAAGATTTTAGCCCTGTCTTGCACGCCGAAGAGCGTGTAATTTTTTTTTGCGATATTGACCTTGTCTTCGTCAATCTCTATTGCGGAAAGAGAAGAAAAAGGAGAACTCAACAGCATAGCGATTCCGGATAGTCCTTCGTTAGCCCCTATTTCCAAAATTTTTTCAGGTTTTTTGTCTTTAATAATAGAGAGTAAGAGTTCAAAAGATTTTTCTCTTAAAACGGGTTCGCCCCGAGAGATAGCGTTCTTTCTAAAACGGTCTATTTCTTCTATGCCGTACAAGTTAAACCACCATAACGACGGGTAAAATCATAGGATTTTTCTTGGTCGCCTTTAAGATGTAATTTTTAAGACTTCTTCTTATAATGGAAGCGAGTTCGTTTTCGTCCCTTACGGATTTTAAGTCTATTTGATTTAAGGTATTTTTAAGGTTTGCTTTAGCCTCTGAAATCATAGCGTCGGTAAACATTAAGCCTTTACTGACTATTTCCAAAGAAGAAAGGGTTGCACTTAACTCTTCCACGCATACCACCGCAACGACGAGTCCGTCTTCTGACAAATGGATTCTGTCTCTTAAAACGAAACTGTCTGTGCCGTCAATTCCGACTCCGTCCACGAATTTAGAACCCGCCTGAAATTTATCTCCGAATTTCATAGATTTTCCGTCTAATAAAACGGTGTCGCCAATATCGGCGATTAAGATATTGTAAGGCTTAACGCCCATACTTTCCGCAAGTCTTGCGTGAATTTTCAAGTGTCTGTATTCGCCGTGAACGGGGATAAAGAATTTAGGTTTTACGAGAGCGTGAAGGGTGCGTAATTCTTCTCTTAAAGCGTGTCCCGAAACGTGAATAGGTTCTAAACTCTCGTAAATAACTTCGGCACCCAAGCGGTAGAGGTTATTTATAACGCCGTAAATCATCTTTTCGTTTCCGGGGATAACCGAAGCCGAAATAACTACGGTATCGGTATCGCAAATAGAAACCTTATTGAATTCTCCGCTCGCCATTCTGGTTAAGGCACTCATAGGTTCGCCCTGCGTACCGGTAGAGATTATGATTATTTCTTCGGGTCTGAAATTTTTAACTTTTTCAACGTCGACTATTAAGTTATCGGGGATAGAGAGTTCGCCGATTTTAGAAGCGGATTCCGCTATATTTATCATACTTCTTCCCGAGAAAGCGACTTTTCTTTTGTACTTTACGGCTAAATCCAAAATCTGCTGAACTCTATGCACGTTAGAGGCAAAGGTTGCAATGATAAGTCTTCTCTTTAAGTTATCGCTAAAAACGTGGTCTAAGGTATCTTTAACGACGGATTCACTCATAGTAGAGCCTTCTCTCTCTACGTTAGTGGAATCCGCCATAAGGAGTAAAACGCCCTTTTTACCGAGTTCAGAGAGCCTTGAAAGGTTCATAGTTTCACCGCTTACCGGCGTGTAATCTATCTTAAAATCGCCCGAGTGAACTACTATTCCCACGGGGGTAGTGATAGCGAGAGCCACCGCCCCCGCAATGGAGTGGTTTACGTTTATAAACTCTATGTTAAAACAGCCGAGTTTAATGGAAGTTCCCGCTTTAACGCAGTTTAATTTAGCGTTTACGTTTCTTTCTTTCAACTTGTTTTCGATTAAAGTTAAAGTGAGTTTAGTTGCGTAGATAGGTGCTTTTAAGTCGTTTAAGATATAAGGGATAGCCCCGATATGGTCTTCGTGACCGTGGGTTATGATAATGCCCTTTATTTTAGACTTATTTTCGGCTAAATAGGTAACGTCCGGAATAACTAAATCTACCCCCGGCATATTGTCCGAAGGGAAGGTAAGCCCTGCGTCGATAACGATAATATCCTTACCGTATTCTAACGCCGTCATATTCTTTCCGATTTCCCCTACTCCGCCTAAGAACCTGACTTTAAGTTGATTTTTGCCTTTATTTTCTTGCGGTTTATTTTTCGAATTAGATTTTTCAGTCTTATTCGGTTGTTTTTTATTGTTAAATTGTTTTTGCGGTTTTTGGAAATTCTTTTTTTCCTTTTCACCGCCCTTTATATTTTTCTTTTTATCCATAATATCCTTATAATTTTCCCGTTAGCCTCGGGGAAAATAATTAAATTTTATTTCATTTTATAGAATTGTACCACTTTTTCCATATTTTGTAAACTTAAATTAGTAAAGTAAAGAGTAAAATATGGATATATGGGCTTAAAAACACTTGAAAAAAAAGTCGTTTAGGTTTATAATAACTCTTAAGCGGAATAAATCCGCTCCGATAATATCTAAAAAAGGAGAAAAGATTATGCGAGTTTATAACTTTGCGGCAGGTCCTTCCACCTTGCCTCTTCCCGTACTCGAAGAAGCGAAGAAGGACTTATTAGACTACCAAGGCACAGGTATGAGTATAATGGAGATGTCCCATCGTGGCAAGCCGTTTATGGCGGTGAACGAAGAGGCACAGAGTTTACTCAGAGAACTTATGGGAATACCCGAAGATTATGCGGTATTGTTCGTACAAGGGGGTGCTTCGCAACAATTTTCGGCAGTACCACTAAACCTTTTAAGTAAGGGAAAAGCGGACTATATTCTAACGGGTAATTTTGCGACGAAAGCCTACGAAGAAGGATTAAAGTACGGCGATATGAGTATAGCGGGTTCATCAAAAGAGGCTAACTATACGTATATTCCCGAAATGAAGGACTTGAAAATAAGAGACGATATAGATTATTTGCACTTTACGTATAATAACACTATATACGGTTCGAGATTTACTTACGTTCCGGAAACTAAGGCTACGCTCGTTACCGATATGAGTTCTTGCATACTTTCGGAGAAAGTAGACGTAAAGAAATTCGGTTTAATATATGCGGGGGCTCAAAAGAACATAGCACCTGCGGGCGTAACGATAGTAATAGTGAAAAGAGATTTAATAGGAAAGCAAATGGATATATGTCCTACGATGCTTAACTATGCGATACAAGATAAGAACGACAGTTTGTATAACACTCCCCCGTGCTGGGCGATATACATAGCGATGCTTGTGTTCCGTCATTTGAAGAAGATGGGCGGAGTAGAAGTTATGCAGAAGATAAACGAAGAGAAAGCAAAACTTCTTTACGACTTTATCGATAACAGTAAACTTTATAAGAACAACGTAAACAAGGAAGACCGTTCGCTTATGAACGTACCTTTCGTAACGGGTAATGAAGAATTAGACGCAAAATTCGTAGAAGAAGCGAAGAAAGCGGGACTCGTATCCTTAAAGGGACATAGACTGGTCGGCGGAATGAGAGCGTCCATATATAACGCAATGCCGATAGAAGGTGTTAAAGCCTTGATAGAGTTTATGAAGAAGTTTGAAACGGAGAATAAGTAATATGAAAAATATTTTAACGTTAAATTCAATAAGTCCCATAATAAACGACGTGTTTGATGAAAGTTATAACGTAGCGTCGGACGTAAAAGAGCCGATAGGGATAATGTTGCGTTCGTTTAAGATGCACGATTACGATTTACCAAAGAGCGTAATAGCGGTAGCGAGAGCGGGAGCGGGAGTAAACAATATTCCGATAGAAGACTATGCTAAAAGTGGAGTAGTGGTATTTAACACTCCGGGAGCTAACGCAAACGCCGTAAAGGAATTAGTAATAGCGTCTTTACTTTTGGGTTCTAGAAAGATTGCCGACGCAATCAAGTGGGTAGACACCTTAAAAGGACAAGGCGAAGAAGTAGGAAAACTCGTCGAGAAAGGCAAATCGCAGTTTGTCGGCGGAGAAATAATGGGTAAAAAACTCGGCGTAATAGGACTTGGAGCGATAGGTGCGGAAGTTGCTAATTCAGCGTTAGGGCTTAATATGGAAGTTATGGGTTACGACCCGTTTTTGTCGGTAAATTCGGCGTTGAAACTTTCCCGCCACGTAAAGGTAGTAAAAGATTTAGACGATATAATAAAGAATTGCGATTATATAACCATACATATTCCGTATATAGCAAATCAGAATAAGGGATTTATCAACGCAGGGCTTATAAGGAAGATGAAAGACGGCGTAGTGATAATCAACTGTGCAAGGGGCGAACTCGTAGATAACGACGATATAATAAAGGCTACGGAGAGCGGGAAAGTAAGTAGATACGTAGTGGACTTTCCCGTAGAAGAAATAATCGGGAAGCAAAATATCGTATGTATTCCGCATTTAGGAGCGTCCACGCCCGAAGCGGAAGATAACTGTGCGGTAATGGCGTCAAAGGAGCTCATAGATTATATAGAGAACGGAAACGTGGTAAATTCCGTAAACTATCCGACGTGTTCGATGCCGAGAACGACGAATTTCAGATTAGTTATACTGCATAAGAATATATCTAATATATTAGCCCAAATAACGGGAACGGTCGGAAACGAAGGAATAAACATAAAGAATATGTCTAACCAAAGTAAAGGCGACTATGCGGTAACTATATTAGACGTAGAGAAAGCGGTATCCGATAAAGCGATAAAGAACATTTCGGAAGTAGACGGAATAATCAAGATAAGAGATATAAAGTAAATAAAGGAAGAGTAAAAGATAACGCCGAGAGATTTTCTCGGCGTTGTTTTTTTATAAAGTTATTGAAATTACAATTTACTTCTAATGATTTTACCGCTTACGGTTTTAGGTAATTCGTCTTTAAATACGACTATTCTCGGGTATTTATAGGGAGCGGTTTTTCTTTTAACGTAGTCTTGAATTTCCTTTTTAAGTTCTTCCGTCGGTTCTTTTCCTTTAACTAAAACGATACTTGCCTTAACCACCTGACCTCTTACTTCGTCGGGAGAGGCGGAAACTCCGCATTCCAAAACGTAAGGTAGTTCCATAATAACGCTTTCTATTTCGAAAGGACCTATTCTGTAACCCGAAGACTTAATAACGTCGTCTACTCTTCCCACGTACCAATAGAACCCGTCTTCGTCACGCCAAGCGGTGTCGCAAGTGTGATAGTAGCCGTCGTGCCAAACTTCCTTGGTTTTTTCTTCGTCATTATAGTAACCGGTAAAGAGTCCGCAAGGAGCACCGTTTTTAACGTTTACGCAAATCTCCCCTACTTCGCCCTTTTCTACGGGTTTACCTTCGGGGTTTAGAAGTTCTATATCGTATACGGGAACGGGTTTACCCATAGAGCCGACCTTGTGTGAAGCACCTATCAAGTTACCAATCATCATAGTAGATTCGGACTGACCGAACCCTTCGTGAATTTGAAGTCCCGTTAATTTTTCGAATTGTTTATAAACTTCGGGGTTTAAGGCTTCGCCCGCCGTAGTCATGTGTTTAACCGAAGAGAAATCGAATCTCGATAAATCTTCCTTAATCATCATACGAAGCATTGTGGGCGGAGCACAGAAGGAAGTGATTTTGTATTTAGCGAACATAGGCAAAATGTCTTCTGCGTCGAACTTATCGAAGTCGTAAACGAAAGTAGCCCCTTCGGCTAACCATTGTCCGTAAAGTTTACCCCACATAGCCTTAGCCCAGCCGGTATCGGAGATAGTGAAGTGTAAGCCTTCGGTGTCGATAGCGTGCCAGTATTTAGCGGTATGGAAGTGTCCCAAGGGGTATTTATAAGAGTGCATAGCGATTTTAGGATATCCCGAAGTTCCCGAAGTGAAATACATCATCATAGTATCGTTGCCTTTCGGGGAATCGGGAGTTCTATCGAAAACGTCCGAAAAAGACTTGTACTCTTGGTTAAAATCTCTCCAACCGTCCTTTTTGCCGTTAACTAAAATTTTATTTTTAAGTCCGTCGTAATCTTTTGAGGCTATATCTATTTGGTTAGCGGTGTCGCCGTCTGCGGTGCATAGAATTGCCGAAACGCCTGCGGACTTAAAGCGGTAAGAAAAGTCGTGTTCTTGAAGTTGATTAGTTGCGGGGATAGCGATAGCCCCTATTTTGTTAAGTGCTAAAATAGAGAACCAGAACTGATAATGGCGTTTTAGAACGAGCATAACCTTGTCGCCTTTTTTAATGCCGATAGACTTAAAGTAATTAGCCGTACGGTTAGATTCTCTTTTCATATCCAAAAAGGAAAATCTTCTTTCTTCTTTTAATTTAGAAACGTAAAGCATAGCGAGTTTATTAGGGTTAGACTCTGCAAGAGCGTCCACCAAATCGAAAGCGAAGTTAAACCGGTCGGTATTTTTGAAAGTTATTTTAGTAGGCGTACCGTTTTCGTCTTCAACAACGTCGATAAACTTGTTGTAAATTCTGTTTTTATCATCGGCACTACGAATAGAAGTTTCTTTTAAGGTAGGAACGTCTTGCATTTCGGGGATAGGTTCGCCCGTGGGGTTTAGAACGATAGCGTAGAACACGCAATCTTTACCGCCGACGGCAATCATACCGTGCGGAGTACTGCTGTTATAGTAAACGGTATCGCCTTCGTTTAAGACTTCCTTGTGGTCGCCTATTTGAACCATTAAACTACCGCTAATAACGATATCGCATTCCTGACCTGCGTGAGTAGTGCATTCTATACTTTTAGATTCCAACTTTTTGTCGTAAGGGAGAGTAACGAATAAAGGTTCTGCGATACGGTTTTGGAAAGCGTAAGCCAAGTTATAATAAGTCATACCGTGAGCGTTGGCGATTTGTTGACCTTCGCCTTTTCTCGTAACGGTGTAAGAAGTTAAGTTTGGAGAAACGCCTTCGATAATATCGGTAACGTTGACGTTAAGGGCGTTGGCGGAGCGGTAAATAAAGGCGAAGTTCAAATCTTTTTCACCCCGTTCGCAAGCGATATATTCGTCGACGGAAACGCCCGTTTCGTTAGCCATTTCGGATACGGAAAGCCCTTCGATTTCCCGAAGTTCTTTAATGCGTTTAGCCATTTCTTTAATTTTCAAATCAAGATTTAATTTAGCCATAATAACTCCTAAAAAAGAAAAGCCCGTCTCAAAATCAATGAGACGGGTAAAAAATACTCGTGGTACCACTCAAATTGCTTAAAAAAGCCACTTAAAGTCAAAAGACTCAAAACGCCGATAACGTAAGCGACACGGAAAAGTTCTACTGACTTAAAAAAGGGATTTTAAGCGTTCTTCTTTTCGGCTACGAAACTACATCGAAAATTTTTTACCAAACGGCTTTCACCTGCCCCGTCTCTCTGAAATGGTAAAAGGAAAATCCGACCTTTTCGTCAACGCCTTTATAGATTAGAGATATTTTAACATTATCTAAGAAATTTGTCAAATAAATTAACGAACTTTTAGATATAGCAAATTTAAATCAAATTGAATATTTTATTGCAATTATAGCACAAATATAGTAAAATATCAATATAGGTAGAATATATGTTAAATAATTTTTCACATTTTAAGCCGAGTATGGGATTTAATTCCGAATATTATTATAACGGCAAAAAAGACAAGTTAACGCCGAGGACTTGGACAGCCCACGTACACGATAGGCTGGAAGTATACGTTTTAGAAGAGGGCGACGTATCGTTTATGGTAGAGAATACGGTGTATAAACTTGAACAAGGCGACGCCGTAATAATAAAGCCCAACGAAGTGCA
Organism: Christensenellaceae bacterium; assembly: GCA_045598545.1. Lineage (GTDB taxonomy): Bacteria > Bacillota > Clostridia > Christensenellales > Borkfalkiaceae > UBA1259. The sequence continues at coordinate 19,832 of JAZLMI010000066.1, forward strand.
TAACTGCATATTGAATTCGGAGTCGGTGCATAATTATTATTGTTTTTGGTTCGACGTAGAGGACGAATTTTTATTCAATAAACTATTATCTCACGAATTCGGGGAGAACAACGTTATAAGGTTTAACGAAGCAGACCGAGAAAGGTTCATAGATATATGCAGTAATTTATGTAATAGCGGTAAAGATAAAGACGACCTAAATCAGTACCGACTGTTTATTGAGTTTTTAAGTTTAATATCAAACAATATAAATTCCAATCCGGCAGAAAATAACATACCGATAGAATTAAGTAAGATTTTACGGGATATAAATAAGCATTTTAAGGATATAACGTCGGTGAACGAAATTTCCGAAAAATACGGAGTTAGCCGAAGCACGGTTTTAAGGTTATTTAAAAAATACTTGCACACTTCACCGAAGAACTATTTAGAGACCAAAAAGTTAGCGTATTCGAGAGTTTTGTTAAGGAAGGGCGAAAGCGTTTTAGCGTCTAGTATAGAGTCGGGGTTTAGCGATTATTCCAACTATATACGTGCGTTTAAGAGAAGATTTAACGTAACGCCCAAAGAGTATCAAAACTCTTAAAAATCAATTTTTATTCCCTTGGGGTTTTTTAAGTTTTTGAATTACAAACTTGTTGTAAACGATAAGAAGCACTAATAAAATTATTCCCATAAGTGCCAAAACCTGTTGGAAGTAGATTTTAGCACCGAATATAAATAAATCGACTTTATCCCAAAAAGTACCGATAAAGGTAAAGAATAAGGTGGATAAGAAACCTGCTATACCGGATAAGCCGTGAATAATAGCCAAAGCGGAAGTGCGGTCTTCTTTTTCCACGTAGTCGTACATAATGTTAATTTCGCCGTTTTCAAAGCCTGCAAGAGCGAAGTTGTAAAAGGTATAGAATAAGAAACAAGCGAGTACGGAATATGCCGAGCCTAAGCCGTCCATCATAGTGGAATTTTTACCGAAGTCGGGTAACATAAATAAGTTTACCATAAGTGCGACGGTAAAGAGTAAGTAGCAAACGTTAAGCATTTTGGAAAAAGATTTTTTATCACCCAAATTCCCTAAGACTTTTTCTAAAAGCACTCTTAAAAGAGCGGAGATTGCCACGATAACGCTGACGGCGGTAGCGGAAAGATTAAGAGCCCCGCCAACGTCTTTACCGTACTGATAAGTAGCGAAGAAAGATATGTTTGCATATAGAACAATGCACCTTACTATACCCAAAACGCTTATTTTTAAGACGTTTTTATTTTTTAAAATTCTCTTAACCGCTCCGCTTTTGGTATTTTGTTTTTCGTAAGTTTTTTCCTTGGATAAAAACAATACGATTGTGTGGCATAAAGAGAAGAATAACAAAATACTTCCGCAAACGATACAGAGAGTATTCGGAGAAGATATGTGGTCTACAAGATAGCCGAAAGCGAAAGTGAATAAAGTTCCCGAAATTAAGGAAACGATTTCCTTAATAGCGGTAAATCCACCTCTTTTGTCGTCGTCTATAAAGGACATATACCAGTTAATTTTGGGAGAATTTATAAGGTTGTGCATAAAATAAGCCGAAATAATAACGACTATAAAGATAACGGTTTTAAGTAAAGCGTTATTCCCGAAAGTCGGCACAAACCAAAGTAAGGAAAAGAAGATTTGGCTTATAATGTGGAGAACGGTAACCCATTTTTTAACGGGAACTTTGTCCGCCACGAACACCGAAAATAACTGAAATCCGCACCCTAACGAGATAATGGAAGAAACTATGGTAATAAGTTCCTTACCCATACCAATCATACCGCCGATTATGGGAAGGTATGTCGTGCTTATTCCGAGAGCGATAAAATATTCTAATCCGGCTTCTATAACGTATAGAATTCTGTTCAACTTGTTTTCATCTTTTACTTTAACGTTTAAGGTATTATTCATAATGAGTAAATTATATAACTGCTTTTTGAGATAATATATGTAAAACAAATCAATATATATTCAATTTGCGTCAAAAACAAGGTAAAATTAAAAGCGTCTTATTTAAGACGCTTTTATGATTTTGATACGATATAAAATCTTATTGTTTACTGGGTAAGCACTCGATAATTTCGGCTTCTTTTTCGGAAGTGATTGAGAACTTGCCTTCGGCGACGAAAGGAAGATAGAAGTAATCTCCCGTTTTTATTTCCTTTTTGTAATTATCGCCGATAATGGTAGCCTTACCTTTTAAGCAAATATAAACGGAAGGAGCGTAATTTAAGGTAAACTTTCCGCCTTTTTTAAGGGTATGTCTGTTTTCGGCAAAGCACGGAGTATCGTCGTAAGTTATAAGGTTTTCCTTTTTATAAGCGGGGGTATCTATTTCGGTTTTAGGCGAAACGAAAGCATATTTTCTCGCCTTGTCGCCGTAGATATCGTAATTTATAGCGTCTAATGCGGTGGACTTATCTAAGCCTATGTATTCTTCTTGGTAAGAGATATGATAATCTCCGCACCAACGTTCGGGCTGAATAGTGAAGTCGGTAGGTTCTTGAACTTCTATAATGGTACAGCCCTGACCGATAGCGTGAATAAGTCCTGCTTTAATGAGCCACATATCGCCGACTTTGGCGTCTACGCCCTGTAATAATCCGCCCATAATATCCTTTTCCACTTCGCTTTTTTCTTCTAATGCGGAGAGTTGTTCTTTGGTGATTTTATCCTTAAACCCGAAGTAAAGTTTAGCGTTAGGTCTAGTTGCGACGACGAGCCACGCTTCGGTTTTGCCGTATTCGGAATTAAAGTTCTTTTTAGAAAATTCTTTGGTGGGGTGAACTTGGAAAGGAAGACGTATAGCACTATCTAAAAACTTAACTAAGCAGTCGTACTTTCTGTTCCCCAAAAGTTGTTCTTTATAATCTAAAAGTAAGTCGTCGAAGAAGATATCAGTCCCCTTAACTACTGCAACGCCGTCTCTTTTTCCGAAGTATTTGGGGTTAATCGCCTTAACTTTACTAGCGACCCACTCTTCGGGGAACATATTGTCCGTACCGTCGTCATAGCCGTCGTTAAAGATATTTTTGTAAGGCTTACCGCCCAAGTAAATTCTGTAAACCCTGTTTCTTTCAAAGAATATAGGTTCTGAGACCAACTTTTTAATATCCATAAAAAACTCCTTAAAATATTTATCTTAAATTTTCAAATTTATCCGCTAAAATTCTAGCGGTATCCGCCATTTTTTTAACGCCCGTAAAGACGTCGTCTTTGTAAAAATTCGAGATATAGGTATCGGCTTCCAAAGTGAAATCGCCCTTGTAATTTATATCCTTTAAGGCTTTGATAATAGGTATAAAATCTATTTTCATAGTAAAAGGGAGGGTGTGATTATCGTGAATAGTATCGGTATCGTGAATATGTAACGCCTGTAACTTGTCCTTTAACGCATAAATCATTTTGACGGCGGAAGTATTTAAGCCTTGCATTTCGGCGTGACCTATATCTAAACACGCCACGAAATCGTCGTCATTTACGGCGTTTAAATGTTTTACAAAATCTTGTTCGTCAGAACAAGAAGCAGAAGTCGCCTGATTTTTAAGGTCGTCCCAATTCCACATATTTTCGCAAGCGATTTTAACGCCGTGGCTTTTGGCAAAAGGTAAAAGGCTTAAAAAGTTTTCAGCGTTTTCAAGGGCGTTTTTATTGTTTTCGGGGTGAATAATACAAATTTTAGCCCCTGCTTCCGCCGAGCATTCGATAGCCCTTTTAAGTAAGTCTTTAATCTCTTTGCAGTAAGTCGGAAAAGGAGCGTGAGATTGATTGCAAGATATTCCGTTATCTTCCCCTATTTTTTTTAAGTTTTTGGAAAATGCTATATAATCTCCCGATTGTAAGGGGTGAGAAGATAAAATCATTTTTTTATTTATCCAATCGTATCTTCCCATATTGAGGAGTGAAAAATCCCAGCAATCGAAACCTGCTTTAGCGACGAATTCGACGGCTTTTTCTTCGCCTACAAAGTGTGCGATAGAGCCTATTTCGGTAGAAGTTCTCATAACTTAACAGCCCCTAAAAACTGCGTGGTTAAAGCCCCAGCTTTATTTGCTTTTTTCATAGCGGACTCAATAACTTTTTTTGTTAAAGTTTTGCCTTCTATGTTGGCAAGTAGCGTTCCGAAGAAAGCGTCGCCCGCCCCCGTAGTATCGATAGGTTTAACCTGTTCGGTTTTAACGGTGCCCGTCAAACCGTTGTAGTAATATTTACTACCTTTTTTACCCATAGTTAAGACGAATAACTGACCTTTTCTATAAATGCTTTTGATAGCGGAATCTATATCGTCTATACCGGTGTAAGTTTTAAGTTCGTCGTCGGAAAATTTTATGATATCGGCTTTTTTAACGTAAGGAGCGTAAGCCTTTTTAGCGTCTTCAAAGTCTTTATAAGTATCCATTCTGAAATTCATATCGAAGGAAAGTAAAACGTTTAATTCTTTAGTTTTATCCGCAATTTTTTTAGCCAAAACCTTGCCGTTTTTTTCGGAAAGCATTAAAGAGCCTAAATGTATGATTTTTAAGTCCTTGTATTTAGCGAAATCAATTTCTTCAAAATCTATATTGAAATCTGCGGTATCGTGGCGGTTAAAAGCGAAATCTCTTTCGCCGTCTTTTAGAGAAACGAAAGCGATAGTGGTATTTCTGTCGGTATCCTTTTGGATATCGAGATAATCGAGTTTTGCCTTTTTAGACTGTTCCAAAACAAATCTTCCCAAAACGTCGTTACCGACTCTACTTATAAATCCGACCTTAGCCCCTGCATTTTTGGCGTTTACGGCAACGTTAAATGGAGCCCCACCGCAAAAAGCCTTAAAGGAAGTAACGCCGTTTTTAGTTTCGCCCACCATATCCGAAAGAATTTCACCTATAGATAAAATCATAAAATATCTCCTAACCCATAATATAGTTTAATTATATAATTTTTAATTTTTATAGTCAATAAAAAAAGAGCAAATAGCTTTGACAATTTACTCTTTTTCCGTTTTCAAATACAAATAGAGATTATTCCAAGCCCTTTTGAGATTGTTGGGTATCATCAGGGAGAGATATTTCTATTTTTTGTTTAAGTTTAATATCGTTAGCGGAAGAGCCGATTAAAATTTCGAAAGTTCCGTTTTCGACGTGCCAACGTTTAAGTGATACGTTGTAGTAAGCAAACGAAGAGAAGTCCAAATTGACCTTAACTGTCTTTTTTTGACGTGCTTTAATAAGGTTTTTAGAGAAAGCTTTAAGTTCTTTTTCGGGGCGAGAGACCATAGAGAAGACGTCTTTAACGTAAATTTCGGAAACTTCCTTTGCGTCTATATCCGAAGTATTTTCTATATCGAAAGAAACTTCGAAGTCGGTATCCGAAAGTTTTTTAACGTTTACGTTGGAATACTCGAAGCTTGCGTAAGACAAGCCGAACCCGAATGGGAAAAGCACTTCTTTTTTGTATAAATCGTAGTATCTGTATCCGACGAAAATTCCTTCCGAATAAGTTTCATAAAAGCCGTTGCCACGGAAAGTTTTGGTCGGAGTATCTTGGATAGATAAGGGGAAAGTTTCGGAAAGTTTTCCGGAGGGGCAAGTTTTACCCACCAAAACTGAAGACAATGCTTCTTGACAGCCTTCCCCACCGAAGCCTACGAATACCACGGCTCTCACCTTGTCAATCCAAGAAGACATATCGACGCTACTTCCCGCATAGACGCAAACGATAACGTTAGGGTTATATTTTACTGCGTCTAAAATAAGTTCTTCGGTTAAAACGGGAAGTTTAATAGAATATCTGTCCTTACCTTCTTTTTCTTCGTAATCGGTAACGCAAAGAATAACGGCGTCGGAATTATAGAAGTCCATAGAAGCTTTCTTTAAGTTCCAAGCGACGAAATCGTCGTTAATTCCCCTGCCGTCCTTAACGTAATGGAATTTAGCGTTTGTATTTTCCTTGTTCAATAAATCGGTTAAGGGGAGTTGTTTAAAAGCGGAAGAAACTTTGGCAGAGCCACCGCCACCCGTAATCACGTTTTCGGTAGCCATTTCGCCGGACACTGCGATATTTCCTTTATTTAAGGGAAGTATGCCGTCGTTTTTAAGTAAGACTATACCTTCTTTTGCGATATCTACGGCATTTTGGTGGCGTTTTTCCACCGAATAAGATATTTTTCTTTTAGGTTGTTCAGATTCGACCCTGTCTATAAGTTTAAGGATATTAGACACGCAGAAATCTATTTCGTCTTGCAAAATAAGTCCTTTTTCGTAAGCGGATTTAATATCGTTAAAAGCGTTATCGTCGTGAGGCATTTGTAAATCGGTAGTCGCCTTGTGAGCCTTATAAGGCGAGTAAACCGCACCCCAGTCTGAAATTACAGTCCCCTTAAAACCCAAGTCATCTCTTAAAACGTCTTTTAGAAAGTATTTATTTTCCGAAGCGTATACGCCGTTAATGGGATTATAACTGCACATAACGGTATAAGGGTTAGCGGAGATAGCGATTTCGAAAGGCTTTAAGTAAATTTCCCTAATCGTTCTCTCGTCTATTTCGCTCGTTTGCCAACAGCGGTTGTACTCTCTGTTGTTTGCGAGGTAATGTTTAAGACTTGTGCCTACGCCCTTACTCTGCACGCCTTGTATAAAACTTTTAGCCATAGTTCCTGCAAGGAAGGGGTCTTCGGAAAAGTACTCGAAGTTTCTACCGTTTAAGGGAGTTCTTTTAATGTTAACGCCGGGGGCTAAAAGGATATCCGCTCCTTTTTCCACGCAATCGTCGGCAATAGTTTCGCCGTCTAAAAACGCCATATCGGTATTCCAAGTGTTAGCAATCATAGATAAGGTAGGCATAGCGGTAGCGGTTTTGGTGGTATTACCGTACTCTTGACTGGGGTCTCCCATCATTCTTAACCCCGAAGGTCCGTCCGAAACGAAAACCTGTCTTAACTTAGAGTTTAAAGACTCGGTCCTCCAACTGTCCGCCCCCGTTAAGAGGGTGATTTTTTCGTCTATCGAAAGTTTTTTCAAGTCGTACATATAAAAAATCTCCTTAATTCTCATTTTTTAATATTATAACACATATTTTATCTTAAAAATACCATAAAACACCTTGACTTATTCTCAAAATATGATATTCTATATATTGTATGAAAGCATATTATGAGAAATTAAGAGAAGAAAATTCAGAAATAGAAGTGTCTAGAAACTATAACCATACGTTTGCCGAACATTTTCATATGCACGTAGAGATACTTGTCATAAAGAGCGGAAAATATACGGTAACGCTTAACGGAAAGCAGTATTTTTTAAAGGGCGGAGATATATGTTTTTCAAATCAATACGATATTCACGGTTACGTAAAGGATAAAAACGTAAAAAATACCGACGACGCAGTAATAATAATTCCGTATAAATATTCGGAGAAGTTTAACGAAGAGCATTCGGGAGAGAAGGTACTTTCCCCCGTTATTCACGACGAGAAATTAGCCAAAGACATTTTGGAGATAGCGGATAGAATTCTACTGAAAGATAACGGAAAGAACGTCAAGGTTTCCGGAATAAACTTAATATTAGCGTTGCTTTCGGAGAAATTAACCTTTGTAAAGGAAGAAAGTCATAAAGAGAGTTTTTTAGTAAAGAGTGTTTTGGAATATTTATCGATAAATTATAGGTCGGACGTATCGCTGAAAACTTTATCGAAAGAGTTAGGATATACGAAAGAGCATATATCGAGAACTTTTCACGAATACGTCAAGAAAGGTATTCCCGAATACGTCAACGATTTAAGACTTAACTACTTAGAACAAGAGATAAAAAAGGGCGATAAGAAGATAACCGAAGTAATATTCGATGCGGGATTTAAGAGTATTCAGTCATATTACCGAAATAAAGACAGATACTTTAAAAAAATATAATATATTGACTTGATTTTAATAGTAGAATTGTGGTATTATTTTAGTACATCACTTGATAAAGAGGAAAAAATTTTGAGAAACTTTGAAATTTCAACCGACTCCACGTGCGACTTATATGCGAAAGAGATAAAAAATAAGGATTTGTATTTTTTACCGTTGACATTTACGTTAACGGATAAAGCGGGAAAAATTACCGAATATAAAGACGAATTTAAAGACGCTTCGGACTATAAGGACTATTACGACAGTTTAAGAAACGGATATACTTCTAAGACCAGTATGAATAACCCTTTTGTTCACGAAGAGCATTTTTTAAAGATGGCAAAAGCGGGCGTAAAGGACGCAATACATTTTACTATAAGTTACGGACTTTGTAGAACGGTGGACGTAGCGAGAGAAGCGGTAAAAGCGGTGCAAAAGAGTTACCCTGATTTTAACTGTTTATGCGTAGAGTGTAACACCACTACGGTAGGGCAAGGGTTACTCGTGAATATTGCGACGGATATGAGAGATAAGGGAAAGAGTTTACAAGAAACTTTTGACTACGTAGAGAGCGTAAAAGGAAAGATACAGCATTTTATAGTAGTAAACGACTTAAAGAGTTTAGTTCGTGGCGGAAGGTTATCTACCGCTGCGGGAATGGTTGGCGGAATATTGCAGGTAAAACCGATTATAATATTTAATAAGCAAGGTAAACTCGTAAAGTATAAGCAATCCACGGGATTAAAGCATACGCTTAATGTGATAGCGAAAGAATTTTCTTCGTATACGCTAAATAAAGATTATCCCAAAATTTACGTTTGCCATACCGACAATTTGCCTATGGCAGAGTACCTAAACGGATTATTGGTAGGACAGTTTAAGGTAAAGACCGAAGTCAGAATGATAGGTCCCGTAATCGGTTCGCATTTAGGGTTCGGAGCGGTAGCGTACGCCTTTTTATCCAACGAAGAAAGACCTATGTAAATTAAATAATTAAGATAAGTAAAAGCCGTAAGGAAACTTACGGCTTTTAGTTTTATAAAGAGTTAAACTTTTTTAGACTTATCTTCTTCGACGAGTTTAAGGATAATATCTTTAAGGTTAGAAGTTCCCAAATCCCCGTCTTTTCTGGAACGGACGGAAACGGTATTTTGTTCTTTTTCCTTGTCGCCGACGATAAACATATAAGGGATTTTATCGAGTTGAGCCTCTCTAATCTTGTACCCTATTTTTTCGTTACGGTTGTCAACTTCGGCACGAAGCCCGAATTTCTTTAATTCTTCCACGATTTCTTGTGCGTAAGAAGCGGTACGTTCGGTCAAGCTCATAACCTTAACCTGAACGGGGCAAATCCAGAACGGGAAAGCGCCGCCGTATTTTTCGATTAAGAGAGCGAGAGTTCTTTCGTAACAGCCGATAGAAGAGCGGTGAATAACGAAAGGATATTGTTTTTCGCCGTTTTCGTCGATATAAGTCATATCGAAACTGTGAGCGGCGGCGAAGTCCAACTGAATAGTAATTAAGGTATCTTCTTTGCCGTAGACGTTTTTAATTTGAACGTCTAATTTCGGGCCGTAGAAAGCGGCTTCGTCGTCGGCCTCGACGTAAGTTAAGCCGATATTATCGAGGATTTTTTTCATTAAGGCTTCGGTTTCGTTCCAAGCCTTGTCGTTATCTATATATTTAGACTTATTCGCCTTGCCACGTTTAGAGAAACGGAAGGTAACGTCGTCTCTCATACCTAAGCATTCCAAGAAGTAGTAGGATAAGTCCAAGCATCTTTTGAATTCTTCTTCTACTTGGTCGGGGCGAACGATTAAGTGTCCGTCGGAGAGAGTGAACTGACGAATTCTTATTAAGCCGTGCATTTCGCCCGAAGCCTCGTTTCTGAACTCGGTTGCGGTTTCGCAATACCTGCAGGGCAAATCTCTGTAACTTTTAAGACCGTTTTTATAAATCTGATATTGAAATGGGCAAGTCATAGGGCGAAGAGCCATAGCGTCGGGAGAATTTTCGTCCCCTATTATGAACATTTTATCTCTGTAATGGTCCCAGTGTCCCGAAATACGGTATAAGTCGTTTTTAGCCATATTAGGGGTTTTGGTAATCATAAAGCCACGTTTTTCCTCTTCGTCTTCTACAAAGCGGGATAAAATCTGTAAAATTTTAGCACCCTTCGGCATAAGTATAGGAAGACCCTGACCGATAACGTCTTCGGTCATAAAGACGCCCAAATCTCTTCCGAGTTTATTGTGGTCTTTTTGTTTCATTTCTTCGAGTTTAGTAACGTACTCGTCGAGTTCGGATTTTTTCTCGAACGCCGTGCCGTAGATACGGGTAAGCATCTTGTTGTTTTCGTTGCCACGCCAATAAGCACCTGTAATAGAAGTGAGTTTAAACGCTTTAATTTTTCCGGTAGAAGGAAGATGCGGACCACGGCAAAGGTCTATAAAATCGCCCTGCTTATAACAAGAAATGACTGCGTCTTTGGGTAAATCGTTAATGAGTTCTACCTTGTAAGGTTCTTTTAAGGAGGTGAAAAGTTTTATAGCGTCCGTTCTAGAATACACCAAGCGTTCGATAGGCAAATCGCTTTTTATAATAGATTTCATTTCATCTTCTATCTTAACTAAATCGTCCTGCGAGATAGGAGTTTTGAATTCTATATCGTAGTAAAAGCCGTTTTCGATAGTAGGACCTATCGAGAGTTTGGAAGTGGGGAAAATATTTTTAACAGCCTCTGCCAAAACGTGAGAAGTGGTATGGCGGTAAACTTGTAACCCTTCCTTATCTTTAAGGGTAACTATTTCCAAGTTGCAGTCTTTATCTATTAAGTAAGATAAATCGACGAGTTCGCCGTCAACCTTAGCGGCGACAGCCACACGTTGTAAGCCTTCCGAAATCTTGCCTGCGATATCGAAAGCGGTAAGAGAAGAAGAGAGTTCCAAAATACTTCCGTCTTTTAAAGTAATTTTCATTTGAAAAAACCTCCAAAAAAATAAACGTCCTTTGAAAGCCAAAGGACGAAAAAAATTTCCGTGTTTCCACCTTAATTGCCGTACTAAGGTACGACCTCTTAAAACCCCGTGTAGGTACGGGACCGACTTCTCACTCGGCGGTTTCGGTTATTAAAATAAGTTATGGGAATTTCAGCGACACCCACTCTCTGTCAACCTTTTAATAAATTACTTGTCCGAACTAAAATAGCGAAGTCTATTTAAGTGTGATACTATATTACATTAAAATAAAAGATTTGTCAACGGTTTTAGTTAAAATATCCGGTAGAAAAAAATATTTTATCTCCGAAGAATTCTTTTAAGTAGAATTCGTCGTCTTCGGGGATTTTGCCGGAAAGTTCTACTTCTCCGCAGTTAGAAAGGAGAACTTCTCTAAATACGTTTAACTCTTCCCCGCCTAGAAGCGAACAGCGTTTAAGTCTTCTGTAATGGGAATCGTAAACTCTGCCGTCGTCGATATAGACACGTTTTTTCTTATTTTCGAGAAGATAAGAAACGAATTCTTTAAGTTGGGAATTAACGAAAGCGGAAGGCATATAAGAAACGATGTCTTCCCATTTTTTTCTTAACGGTTTCAATCTGAAATTAAACGTACCGTCGATAGATAAGTCGTTAAGGTTTTTAAATCTTTCGAAAGTGTAACGTTTATCTTCGGTTAAGTCTGCGGCGATTAAAGACGCCATTAAGATTTCGTTTTCTTTTTTGGTAAGTCCCGCCACCCTTATATTGTTTTTGAAAAATTCGTACTTGTAACTTACGGCTACAATTTCTGCGACTCTGTCTGCGATTTCGGTTTTAACGATATCGGCGTAGTGGTCGGGACAAGACACGGAGAGTAAATTTCTCTCGTTAAATTCTTTAAATTTAACCGAGCAGTCTGCACTTTTAAAGAGTTCGGAGAGTCCCGTTTGAACGTATAACAAATTGTTTTGGTTGTAATTTTTATCAGTTACGGTTATAGTTGCCATATAGTTTAGTTTATGCTTGGTTTTGATTTTTTATTTACGTAGGGCAAATTTAATTTCAAGTTTTTATCCACGAAAAATCTATACGCCAATTTAAAAAGTTCCGACACGATTAAAACGGAAGAAGAAAGCGTAAAGCATTTAACCCAAGATATAAAAGGCATAGGAGAGATAGAAAATATAGGGTAAAACACCTGAACTATCAAAACGTGAAGGATAAAGACTGCGATAAAGGTAAAAATCATAATTTTGTTTTTGTTAAAGCCAATGAAGATACTTTCCGACCCCAGTTTTCTCGAATTAAACGCATTGAAGAGTTGAAAGAGAATAAAGAGAGTAAACAGCACGCTTTTTTGTTCTGTATCGGTAATGTTCAAGAAGTTGCGGGTGTATTGTAAAATCAAGATAGAGGATATGAATAGCCCGTTAAAAATAATTCTTAAAAGCATTTTAGGTGTAACGATGCTGGCGTTTTTCTTTATAGGTTTTAGCGACATAAGGTCAAGAGAAGGCGGTTCTAAGCCCAAGGTTAAGGCGGGCGGGCCGTCCATAATAACGTTAATCCAAAGGAGTTGCAAAGTATTAAAGGGCGAAGGAAGTCCTATAATAGCGGAAACGGTAACGAAAATCAAAGCGGAAAGGTTTACGGAGAGTTGGAAGAGTATAAATCTCTGTAAATTCTTGTATACGTTTCTGCCGAAGGAAACGGCTTTGACTACGGTAGCGAAACTGTCGTCTAAAAGTACGGCGTCGGCGGCTTCTTTGGTGATTTCACTGCCGGCTTTCCCCATAGCGATGCCAATATCTGCGTGGCGAATAGCGGGAGCGTCGTTAATGCCGTCGCCGGTAACCGCAACGACTTCCCCCATAGATTTTAACGCCCTTACTATTTTAAGTTTGATTGCGGGGGTACTTCTTGCTATAACGGTGATTTTAGGGAGAATTTTTTTAAGCGAATTTTCGTCTAAATTTTCTATTTCCTGAGCGGTAACGACCTGACTTTCGTCGTCGGCGATTTTAAGTTCTTTTGCGACGGCAAAGGCGGTAATTTTGTTGTCTCCCGTGAGCATTTTAATTTTAATTCCGGCTTTTTTACAAGAAGACACGGCGGAATACACTTCTTTTCTTACGGGGTCTACGATAGAAACGTAACCGTCGTAAATAAAGGGAGAGTTATCGTTGCCGTCAAGATGGGCAAAGCATAAAACACGCCTTGCGTTTTTCTGAAAGTTTTTCATATCGAGTAAGAGTTTTTCTCTTTGGGGTTTAGTAAGGTTGCATAAAAAGAGTACCTTTTCGGGAGCCCCTTTAATTAAAGTTCTCACGCCGTATTCGGTTTGAATTTTTGTAATCATAAACTTTCTTTCGCTGGAAAAGGGTTCTCTTTTTATAACGGAAAACTTGTTTCTGTATTCGTTATAAGGTATATCGCTGTTTTTTTGGAAAGCCGAAAGTAAAGCGCACTCGGTCGCACTGCCCCTATAAGATAAAACGCCTTTTTCTTTAATTATGTCTGCGGTGGAATTGCAAACGAAGTTTTGGCGTAAAGGTTCAAAGGATAGAGTTTCGGGCGAAGAGCAAAACTCGTTTAAGCAAATGCTTTCGACCGTCATTTCGTTCTTGGTTAAAGTACCCGTCTTATCCGAACAAATAACGCTGACAGCCCCTGCGGTTTCAGTCGCCGTCATTTTTTTAATGAGGGCGTTTTCCTTTGCGAGTTTAGTCATATTAAGGGCAAGTGATACCGCAACGATAGTGGGAAGACCTTCGGGAACTGCCGCAATGATTAAGATTACCGAAGAGATAACGAGTTCTCTGACCGAGTTAAAGGAAATATCGCCCGAGTTATAGAGTTTAAAAAAGGAGAAGATAAAGACTATAACTGCGAATACGCAACCTATTGCGGTAATAATTTTGCCGAGATTATTGAGTTTTTGCTGTAACGGAGATAAAGACTCTTTTTTAGAAGAGAGTTCGGAAGCGATTTTACCCATTTCGGTGGAATCGCCGATAGAGGTAACTAAAATTTTCCCGCTACCTTCGGTTACGAAAGAGCCGGAATAAACGCAGTTGGTTCTTTCCGCCAAGGGTGTTAAAGAAGGGAGTACGGAATCTTTTTTATGAGCGGATTTAGATTCACCGGTAAGGGCCGATTCGTCCACCGAAAACTCGCCCTCTATAACTCTGCCGTCGGCGGGAATTTTATCGCCCGACTCTATAATCAGAATATCCCCCACCGCAATATCGGTTTTAGGGATAACCGAAATTTTCTTATTTCTTATAACTTTAACGGCGGAGTTGTCGTAAATGCTGTTTAAGGCTTTAAATGCTTTTAAGGAACTTCCTTCCATAAAGAGAGTGATAAAAACCGAAAGAAGAATGGCAAAAAGTATACCTAAACTTTCGGTTAAGTCCCCGTCCCCCGTTTTTAAGAACTTACCCAAGTTAGTGCCGAAAGTTATGATAAACCCGAATAGAAGAATTAAAATCATAGGTTCTTTTAAGGCGTCTAAAAGTCTTAAAAAGAAACTTCTTTCCTTTTTTTCTTTAACCTTGTTAAAGCCGAACTTCTTTCTGTTTTTTTCCAAGTTTTCTAAGGAAAGTCCGAAAGTTTTGTCCGAATTAAAGGTAGATAAAGTAAACTCGGCACTTTTGTCGTGAAAATTCATTTAATCCCCCGAAACCAAAAAGTAGTAATACTAGAAAATATGCGAAAGTTTAAAAATATATGATTTCAAAAGTGGACAAAAGGTAAAATTTGTGGTAAACTGAAACCGAAAAACAAAAGAGAGGTTTTTACTATGGATAAAGTGTTAAAGGTAGATATAAAGGGCGTGGAAGCAAGTCTTCCGATATTACCGCTTCCAAGCGGAATAAACATAGCGTTTTTTAACTTGCACGGAGATACGGTTTTAACCGAACATTGCGGTAAAGAATTAGCAAAACTCGCAACAGGTGCCGAGGTTTTGATAACGGCGGAATCCAAGGGCTTACAACTTACCCACGTCGTCGCAAGAGAATTGAATATGCCGTTATATGCGGTTGCTAGAAAGTCTAAAAAACTCTATATGCAAGACGGAATATATATAAGTTACGGTTCTTCCATAACGACCGGAAAGGCACAAGAATTCCATCTTTCTAAGCACGACGTAGACTTAATAAAGGGAAAGAAAGTTTGTATAATAGACGACGTAATTTCTACGGGAGAGAGTTTGAAGGGCTTAGAAGAATTAGTAAATAAGGCGGGCGGAATAGTTTATAAAAAACTTTTCGTTTTGGCGGAAGGAAACGCTAAAGACCGTAAAGACGTAGGATATTTAGCGACCATTCCCCTTCTTTAATTAAGGGAAAAAGGTAAAAATAAAAGTCGTAGTTTACTACGGCTTTTTTTATTTTTCAAAAAGAATAAAACTATTGAACGCTTTTAAAAGAGTCGAACCCTAAACTTATAAGTAGAGCGGTATTGACTTTTTGCATTTTTAAGGGAGAAAGTTCCCCTATTTTTTCTTTAAGTCTTCTTTTATCTAAGGTTCTTATCTGTTCTAAAAGGATAACGGAATCTTTTTGAAGCCCAAACTCGCCTTCTGCGATTTCAATGTGAGTGGGAAGTTTAGCCTTGTTTAATTGACTGGTAACGGCGGCGGCGATAATGGTGGGGCTGAAACGGTTACCAGTATCGTTCTGCACGATAAGGATAGGTCTTATTCCGCCCTGTTCACTACCGACTACGGGGCTTAAATCGGCATAATAAAGTTCACCACGTTTAATCATAAAAACACCTTTGTCGCAAGTAAATATTCCAGTATAATAGTATGTAAAAGTAAAGGAATAAAGTTACTTGCGAGAGATATTTTACCCATAAAATAAAGATAATATACTCGTAAAAGAAAAAATGGAGTAAATGGAATTGACAGCGAGATAAAAAAGTAGTAAAATAGTGTACGTTTTTAAGACGAATTGTAAAATATAATAAAAACAAATGCTTCTATAGTTAAATGGATATAACGGCCCCCTCCTAAGGGGCAGTTGTGGGTTCGATTCCCGCTAGGAGTACCAAAAAGCGACCGATTTCTCGGTCGTTTTTGTTTTGTCGTATTCTTTATTCTTTGTTAAACTCATTTGTTAAGCGGAGTTGTGCTTTATCGGACTACTTGCTCTTATTGTTCAGATAGTTACCATTCAACTTGTTTATAACGATATTCCTACTATTAGGGTCTATTTGTCCGCTGACTTAACGTTACCCGTAATTCTTTACGGAAGTGCTGTATTTTTATTTATTAGTAACATTTGTAAAGATAAAACACATAATTCAAAAATCGTTTCGTTGTTCTCTAATGGCTCTTTTAGGGTGTATATGATTCACGTTTTTATTTTAGAAATCTTAACTAAAGTGTGGTTAACTCCTGATAAACTAAACATTCATCCAATGTTATATTTCTTATTGATATACGTTATCACCGTGGTGTCATCGTATTTGCTCTCTTACCTAATAAGTAAAATAAAATACGTAAGAAAAACAATACACATTAAGTAAATATCAATTTTATATAGACAAAACGTTAAAAAAGTGGTATAAATATGGTGTATAATTTAAATATAGGAGATTAAAGCAAATGAAGAAATTATTAAAATCAACCTTTTTAATACTGCTTGCGGTATTATTCTTTTCTTTACCTGCCTGTTCAAATAAAGACGAATTAGCGGGAACTGTTTATGACCCGTACAGAAGACAAATATCTTCGTCTTACATACAAATAAGCACAATCGAAGGAGAATGTTTGACTTCTAAACATCCAAAATGGATTGAAGTTTTAGATTTTTCGTTCGGTGTAGACACACCCGAAAAATCGTTTGGTGGAGAATTTACGCCTTTTACTTTTACGCATAAAGTAGATATTGCGACTCCCAAGATTGAAGAATGTATTTTAAGAGACCGAGTTATTTCTTCCGTGAAATTTAATTATTGTGAGCCGGTTGCAGGCAAAGAAGAAACCCTTATCGATGCGAATATGGAAGAAATAAAAATGGTATCTTCTGAAATAGATATAGACGAAAACGGAAATCTTATCGAAACCGTTCAATTTGTTTACAAACGTATAACGTTAAATTGCTGGACTGTTGAAAACAGTATGTTATTTCACAATAAAGAGTCAAGATTACAAAGCCGTGAGTTCTTCGATTATTCGGGAGAAAATACCGGAATAGAAAAATTTGAATTGCCGACGAAGTTAAATTATACCTACTACTTGAACACTGATTTTACTTACGGAGAATTTTCCGACACGAGAGACCACGAAGACTGGTTAAAAGTTTTAGACTGTTCGTTAGGCTCGTTACTCACAATAGACAAAGGAGTAGTTGTTGCGAAAGAATTTAAGCCGTTAACCTTCGTACACGTAGCGGATTCAAACTCTGCCAAGATTTTTGATTTGGCGAAATCAAATGCACCAATCCAAAATATCGAATTACACGCTACCAAAGCGATTGCAGGAAAAGAAGAGACGGTTTTTAAAGTTAAACTTAAAAATTCGACAATTACCAAAAACGTAATATACTTAACTGAAGACCAACAAGCAGTGGAATTTGTATCGATAATACCCGAAGAAGCCGAAATGAGCGTGTTAAAAGTCAATTTCGACAATTCTATTGGTGCTTGGACAACTACTTTTTTAAAGATTAATCAAGACTAAAATATATTATGAATTTAGATTTGCCGTTAGCGATAGTTATAATAAACGAACTGATACTCATAAGCACGTTCATATACGGAACGGTAACGATTTTATTTAAAAAGGGTGCTACCTATTTTAAATTTTTCGTATGTGCGATAGGTTGTTGCGGTTTAGCCGAATTTTTACGAATATCCTATTATATATGTTACGGCGAGCAAGCCCCTATAACGGGAATGTTTTCTATCGGGTATTTCGGTTGTTTTTTGTTTATGGTGTCTGCTAGTTTCGGACCTTTCGATTCGATAGTAGACGACGGTAATAAAGGTTTTATAAAATACAGATTACTTGGACTTATCGCCCCGATAGTTTTAGCCTTATTAACGTATTTTATGTACCTTATTGCGGGTAAAACGTTTACCGGCGAACAATTAGCTATTATCATAATAGTATATATTCCGAAAATAATAGCGAGTTACTATAACTTTAAGCACTTAATATTTCCCGATATGGGATACGGATTTATAAAAGGCGTAAAGCCCTGCAATATTTTTGCACTGCTGTTTTATTTAGTCGATATATGTTATACTTACGGAGCGTTAATGGGAAATAACGCTTTAATATGTATCTTCGGATTGTTATCTACTCTCACGTTAGTGGGCTTAACGTGGGCGTTAAAGAGAGGATTAAAGCAATGGAAGATATAAGCGTATTGATTTTAATAAGTATATCTATTCCTATGCTTTTAACGTGTATAATACTTAAAGGCAGGTCAAGGCTGGTTTTAATATATTTACTGTTAGGTATAGTTGCGGGAATACTTGCCAAGACGATAAATACGTTTATTATGGATAGAACGGATTATACACGGTTTTATTTAACTATCAACATAGCACCCGTAATAGAAGAAATCTTAAAAGCGATACCCGTAATAGTTTTGGCGTTTATAGTAAAAAGAGACCGACAAACGATATTAGAATCGGCTATTGCGATAGGATTAGGCTTTGCGATGTACGAAAACATCTATTTGATATCTATGAGTCTTTTGCCGACGGTGTCCTTAGCGGTATTAAGGGGATTAGGTGCAGGGCTTATGCACAGTGTTTGCACCCTTGTGGTAGCGTTTGGGATAACTTTGTTTATCGAGCATAAGAAATGGTTTTTCCCGGGGATTGTGGCAATTCTTGCGACGGCTATGACTTACCATTCGATATACAATATATTTATTCAGTCGGACTATATGGTGATAGGAATAATACTTCCTATATGCACGTATGTTCCGATAACGTTGTTTAGCATAAAAAGAAAAAACAAGAGTAAAAAATAAGCACGAAAGACGTTAAAAAGAGCAAGGCGAATACCTTGCTCTTTTGATTTTTATTAAGTTTTCAAGAATAAGTTTGTTTTAAGGAACTGTCTTCAAAGGGATTAAGTTTAGCGATAGAATCCGCCAAAACCTTTTTAACCGAAGGGTTCAATTTTGATAGCGGTACTTTATCGTCAAAGATAGTTTTCATTTTACTTTCCACGTAAGAATAGATTGTTTTAAACATTTCGCAGTAATCTTTAGGGATATCTGATAATCCGCCTTGTACCACCGCTATATCCGAACACCCGCCTGCACAAAAGTTAAAGTATTCGCATTTTTGTCTGCACTTTTCTCTTCTTTCAATCGCCCCTTTAAGTAAGGCTTTTGCCCCTTTAGAAGAAAACAATTCGTCCACGGTATTAACTTCTTCTATGTTAAAAAAAGGATATTTTTTCAAACTGTCTCTTCCGCAATTATACACAGTGCCGTCGGGCGTAATAGACAAATATTTTCCGTGGCAGGAGCAAGAAGTACAAATTCTAAAAGGTCCACCCACCACGTAATTTATATATAAATTAAAGGTTCGTATACTAACGCCGTCAACGTCGTAAACCCACTCGTCGAATAAGCGGACGAGAGAATTCGCATAATCTTTCCAGTTAAAAGACTGTAAAGTTTTAGCACAGCCCTCATAAAAAACGGGGCTAAAATCGAAAGGTATTTTATTCTTTGCCATAAAGCGGTAATTTTCCACGAGGTCGTATTCGTTATCGGCGACAACGGCGTTACAACCGAAGCGAACTTTGTTTTTCTTTAAGAGTTGTATAGCACTTAAAACCTTATCGGTTTGTTGACGGTATTTTTCGTTGTTTATTCCGTCAAAGGAAATGCCTATATGAAAGTCGTTGTCCTTAAAAAATTTAATCCAGTTTTTATCTATTAAAGTGCCGTTAGTTTGAATACTGTTTTCGATATCTACCCCGTATTGAATACGGAAGCGTTTTACGATATCCATTGCCGACTTAAAATAATCGAGTCCTGCTAAAATCGGTTCTCCGCCGTGCCAAAGTAGACTTATAGAATTATATTTAGTTATCAAAACGGTTAAAAGTTTTTCAAATCTTTGTAAAGACAAACACTCGCTATCTCTTTTTTCGCCGTTGTAACAATATTTACAGCGTAAATTACAAGAATTGGTAACTTTGATTATAACTTCTACTTTATTCATATATTTTTAATACCCATACGTTTAGATTCTTTTTTTATTCTGAGGTTATCTTTATACTTAGCATACAAGTCTTTAAAGTAATGGAATTGTATGTCCTGTCCGTTAATAGCCCCCGGTATAACGGTATCTAAGGCGTGCATAATTATCTTATATAAAGCGTTCCAAGTAGTGGAATTATCTTGCACCGATTTAAGAGCAAGAATCAAATTATTATCAAGGGAATTAACCAACTTAAAGAAACTGACATAATTTTTATCAATGTAAGAAGAGAAGGTAGGACAGCCTTCCGTTTTCAATCCGTTGTAAGCCCCGTTTTTATAGTCTTCGTCGTAATCGCAAATCATATCGACGAAAATAACCCATTCGGAAACGGAGCGGATAAAATACGAAGTTTTATCGGTCAAGTCCATAAAACAAAGAAAAGAGCGAACCGCCATATCGCCGTAAGCCGATAAAACCCGTTCGATGGGGGCGTTCTCTCTTTGAAGTTTATTGATATTTTCAGTACCGTTAAAGGAATTTTGAGCCATCAAAGGTTGAGCCTTTTTAGACTTTTCGATGGCTTTACGAAAAATTTTAGAAGCGAATCTGGTTTTTAAGCCGTCGTCATCTAAAACGTCATCACGGAATTTTTCACCGAAACTTATTAAAGTCAAGTATGCGAATTTTAAGCCTATCTCGTCGTTTTCAAAAAACTTTAAGTTTTTTTTGCCTATTCTCTCGCATTTAAGATACGGAGGAGAATCTTTTTTATTTTGCAAAGCCAAAATTAAAGAATAGACGGCAGCGTCGTAAGTGGTACAAAAGCGTGCCACTTGCCCGCCGACAATTCTCAAACAATAACAGCACCTACAATAATGAGCGTTAAACAAGTGCAGTTCATTTTGCGACAATTTGGCATAATAAGGCCTAAAATACCCAAACATTACCCTATATTAGCAACAACAACTGCCGTCCGAATATGTCCAATCGACGTGTTCAAAGTGAATATCTTCGTTGTCTTCGGTTTGAGCGTTGTAATTAGAAAGCAAATCTTCCTTGGATTCTACTACTTCTTTTTTCGTGTTTTGGTTTTTCATATGCACTCCTTTTTTATTTTATATAAAATATAAATTTATTTTTTTAACGTTTTTATTTTTTTTTCGATACAGTTTAATTTCTGATATTCTTCCCGAATTATTTTGCCGAACTTGTTTTTATACTTGTCTTTACTTATGTGTTTTTGTATTTCTTCCATTAAGTTAACGGATAAAAGCATAGCAAAAACTTCAATCGGGGATAACAAATTAACTTCTTTTACCGAGTTAAATTTTTCTTTGAATTCCTTATTTAATTTTTTTAAGTCTTCATAGTTTGATTGCCGACTTAAAAAGACGTGTGCCAATTCGTGGCAGAAAACACTAAGTAGCACGGTAGGCGATTTAGTAATCAATAATCCCAAAGAAAAATAAATGCACCCTTCGTCCTTCATAAACGCCTTGCTACGCAGTTCAAAAATAGTTTTAAACTCAAACGGTTTAAGGGCGTTACTTTGTATAAGTTCTTGAACGGTTTTTTTTAAGTTCCGCCTTTTTATAAGGATAGAATTTCCGAAAACCGAAAAGAATTTTTGAAAGGACTTAATATCCCCCACCTTTTCAGTATTTATATCAAAAGGAAAAAGCAAAGGATTTTTTATATATTTGTCAAAGGTAAAAATCTCATCCATTTTTAATCTATATTGATAGGGTGATTGAGAATTTTTTGTTTATATTCCAATATTTTTTCGTAGTCCATAGAAGAAAAATATTTCCAAAAAAATCCCGCTCTTCCCCATATCGCATAATTATTCGGATTGCTTTTAACGTACTCATACACACGGTTAGAAATATAACTTTCGAGTGCATTTTCAATAAAAGTCAAATTACTTCCCCTGTTGGATATTTTAAAGCACTTTACCAAAGAAGAATTTATCGTTCCGTCCCGCAACTCGTTAGGATATATGCTTTGCAGAGCGTATAGGTATTCTACCGAGTGCGATTTTTTATTTTGTTCGAAGGTTTCAAAGCAAGTGGAATCCAAAGTATTGCAAGTTTTACAGTTAAAAGAGCAACTGTTGTTTAGTAAAAGGTAAACTTCCTTTTTTCTATCCTTTAAGTAAGCGAACAAATCGTTATCTCTTATAAACGAAGAGCCTAAAACGAAAGTATTCACCCTTCTGTTTTGTATAACGAGGTCTATTTGCCCCTTAGTTCTGAATCCGTTGTTAAAACTGTAAATATATTTTTTATCGGGAAAGTATTTCATCACGTCGTCGTAATACTTATCGATAAAGCAAACGGAATCTATTTCGATTTTTCTTTTAGTAAAAAGCAGTGAAGCTTTTTCAATCAATTCGGAATTCAAACAGAGAGTATTTAACAGTAACTCCAATTCGATACCGTACTGTTTAATCAGTTTAAGCATTTGCCAAAACAATTTTTTCTTGTGAGGCAAAAGGAAATAATTAGCGATTTTAGAACGGGTATGAAATCTTCTGTCAATAGGAGGCGAGAAATAAACGGAGTGAATATAAGTGTGGTACCGTTCTAAAAAGGCATTAAACTTTGAAAGATTTGTTTCTAACGTCAAGCCGACGTTAAATTTTTTAGTAAAATCCATTTTTCCTTTTTGTTAAACCTTATCTTTAAGCAATCCGAATCTTCTGTCCCTATTAGCATACCAATCGAGGACCTTATCGAAATCTTCCACGGAAAAATCCGGAAACAGTTTATCGGAAAAATATATTTCGGCATAAGAAGACTGGTAGAGTAAGAAATCCGAAAGTCTATATTCCCCACCCGTTCTTATAAGTAAGTCTAAGAGTAGGGGTTGTTGTAACATATTCAAAAAGCTGTCCGTTGAAACTTCCTTGCCTTCTTTTACGGCACGGTTTACGGCGGAAACTATTTCTTGTTGACTGCCGTAAGCAATGGCTATATAAATGGTTCTTCCCTCGTTGGAAAATTCAGCGAGTTCGCTTTCGGTTTTTTTCAAAGAACTAACTATTTCTAAAGGTAATCTATCCAAACTACCTATAAATTTAGCACAAACTCTTCTTTTTCTAAATGCCTCGATAAAAGGTTCGAAGTAATCTATAACCAAACTCAAAATATGGTTGACTTCTTCTTTTGCCCTGTTTAAGTTATCCAAGGATAAACAGTAGCAAGTTACCGTTTTAACGTTTAAGTCAAATGCGTGGGAACAAATATCAATAAGGTTTATCATACCTTGGGTATGCCCGTATTTACGAGAGTTATTGTGTTCTAAACCCCATCGTCCGTTGCCGTCCATTATAATTCCGACGTTTTTCGGCACAATATTTTGAGAATTTTCAGTCTTCATATATTTTCCAACTTAAATCAAAACACCAAGAGTAAAAGCACTCCGAGTAAACAAGTAATAAAACCGGTAAAAATATTTACCGTAGAATTATCTATAAACCCTACCCCTTTAACGATTAGTGCTTTTTCTCCGCAATGCGAATTATCTTCCAAGAGTTTCCCGCACACCGAACATTTGTAAAGTGCTTGAAGACGAGAGCCTAACACGGAATCTATTAAAGTACCCAAAAAAGAGAGTAGTCCGATAATAATAAAGTACTTAATCGAAAGGATATTCCAAATCAAAGGAATAAGCATAATCAAGAATCCGAAAAACAAAGCACAAAGCGTTCCCAAGAGAGAAACTCCGCCACTCAAACCTTTTTCGACCGATTTAAACGTAATAATATCTACGTTTTTTCCGTTTGTGTACTTACCGATATCGGACGCCATAGAATCGGCGAACTGTTCGGTTAACGCAAGGAAATATAAGTAATAAAAAAGCAAAATGCCCGTAACGTAGAAAATTATTATAGAAATAGTTGCAAAAACACCTACGGCTATAATTTGTTTTGCTTTTCTTTGTTGTTTTTCGGAATTAACGGTGTTTTTAGCAAGGCATTTTTTAGTTATTAAAGCGGTCAAGGTAATAATCAAGAACAAAGCGACGATAAAGGTAATCGTTACGAAATTGTTTCCGAAAAATCCTACTGCTAAAAATAAAATCAAAGATAAAACGCCCGCCCCGTCAGTCATAGTTTTAAAGCCGATAGCAAGACAAGCAAGTACGGGCGAAGAAATTAAAACTATTTGTAAAGGAAGTCCGATCAGTCCGTAGTGGTACAAAACCAGGTATAAAAACACAGCGAATTCTATAAGTAGGTTATCCGTACCCTTGTATCCGTAAAATTCCGTAACGCAGGTTAAAGAGGCTACGGAAAGAATAAAGGGGACACTCAAATTCATTTGGAACGTTAAAGAGAAAATCAAAACCACCAAAAACGAAACGATAAAGACACTTAAAGTGCCGAAGAGAGTTTTTCCCTTTTTAATAGTAACGTTGTATTTTTTAAGAGCCTTAGCGACTAAGGGTGCGAACCCGTCGCCAAAAGCCAAGCAATAGTAAGTGATACCGGTATAAAGATATAATTCGGCACCCACCAAGTAGCAAATAGTAGCGACTATAAAAGTGGAAAGGCTAAAATAAAAAATGCCGTAACTTTTATCGCAATCTTCCCTGTCGAAGGATTTTAAGAAATTACCGAATATGATAACGGCAAGTAGCACGGTAGATATACCGTTTAATATTACCCAATGTATGGAACAGCCGAAAAAATACCAACAAATCACCCAAAGAAACGCCGAAGCGAGATGGGTAATTTTTCTGCAAACGGTTTTATCCAACTTAGTTACTTTGCCCAAAACCTCACCCACTACGACGATAAGGACGGTATACAAAGTAAAAGCAAAATATCCTATTATGGTAAACAGCGTTTGACTCATATCTTAATACCCAAAAAAATCCCGATAAAGTTTCGACAAAAAACTACAATATTATTGCCTTTTGATGATACCATAAGTTTAGCGACACTGTCAAGTAAAAATAGTAATAATTTACCCCAAAACGTTCAATATAAAGCACAAAAAACAAAACCGATAAAAAATATTGTATATAATTGTTTTTTGTTTTTCGATGTGGTATAATGTTCTAGGCTTAAAAAAGAATTAAGTAAAAAAGGAGATAAAATATATGCCGATAAAGAAATCATCAAGAGAGAGAATGAAGGAAGAAGTGGCAAAAGCCTTGGCTTCCGGAAACAGTTATTTGGCGAACGAAATAACGGCTAACGTAATGGTAGGCACAACATTACTTATAGTGTTTGCGGTAATGCTTGTATGCTTAGTGCTTAACGAAGTGGGAGTATTTACCGCAGACAAAGCAATAATGAGATGGGCGGTAGGATTAGGAGCGATAGTTGAAGTTCCTATAACCGTACTCAATACCAAGTACGTGGGAACGAAGAGTTGGTTAAAACTCCCGTTAATGATAGACCTTATATTAGTATGTGCAATAATGTCGGCGACGTTAGGGCATAACGTAATTTTGGTAATGGTATTCCCCATGGTAGTAAGTACGAGATATTTTGACGAGAAATATACCACGTGGGTAGCGATATTCACGGCGATAGTGTTTGCGATAAGTTGTGTAATATGTGCATACGTAGGTATAGTGAATTTAAATATGGTAAAGTTTGCAAACGGGGCGAATTTAACAGTAGAGAAAGGACAAACGCTTAGAGACGCAATATTAAATTCGGGTTTAGATAGAACCGAATATATGAAGAGTTTGTTCGTCAACGAATTTTTGCCGAGGGTAGCGATATTTTTAGCATTGGCGTCGAGTTGTAGATTCGTAGCGAGTAGGGGCAAGAAAATGATAGAGATGGAATCCGATAACGTTAAGAAGACTTCGAGGATAGAAACGGAATTAGATTTAGCGACTAAAATACAATCGAGTATGTTGCCGTGTATATTCCCGGCCTTCCCTACGCACGAAGACATAGATTTAAGGGCGGTATATCACCCTGCAAAAGAAGTCGGAGGAGATTTTTACGATTATTTTGTAATAGATAAGACGCACGTAGGCGTAGTAATAGCGGACGTGTCGGGAAAAGGAGTCGGAGCGGCGTTATTTATGACGATATCAAAGACGGTGTTAAAGAACCAGTTGCAGTTAGGGTTATCTCCGGCACAAGCATTAACTAATGCTAACGCACAACTTTGCGAAACTAACGACGCAGGGTTATTCGTAACTTGTTGGGCAGGTGTGTACGATATAGAGAGCGGGAAATTAACCTTTGTAAACGCAGGTCATAATCCGCCGGTAGTGATAAAAAAAGGAAGTAAGCCCGAATATATAAAACAGCGTAGCGGGTTCGTGCTTGCGGGGATGGACGGATTTAAGTATAAAGAAGAGGAGATATCGTTAAGTAAGGGCGACGAAATGTTTTTCTATACGGACGGCGTAACGGAAGCGACGGATACGCATAACGAGTTGTACGGAGAAGAGAGATTGTTAAAGTGTTTAGATTCGTATAAAGAGCAAGTGCTTTCCGACCAACTAATGGAATTAAAGAAAGATATAGATAAATTTGTAAAGGGAGCGGAACAATTCGACGATATAACGATGATGGTATTGAAGATATCGGATAAAGACTAATGGAAACAAGATATTACGACCCGCAATTTTACGTAGTAAGCGATAAAATGCCGTTTACGATAAGAGTAGAGATAAAGTTAAAGCATAGTATAGACGGCGACGTAATGCAAGAGGCGGTAAATAGAAGTATAAAGAGATATCCGTATTTTGCTATGAAGGTAGTAAGAGAAGGAGAAGAATACAAAACGGAAGAGAATACTCTTCCGTTAATTGTATATAGGGGGAAAGAGGTGTACGCATTAGGAAGTAAAGAAGTGAACTACCATATGTTAGCGATAAGATACGAAAGTAGCGAAATAGATTTTATGGTATCGCACGTAATAACGGACGGAGGCGGATTTTTCCCGTTTATAAAGACGGTATTATACTATTATGAAAGCATAAGGCGAAGAGAAGAGATAGAAAGTGCGGGATTTAATTTAGAAGATAGCGAGATAGAGAAAGAAGAGATAATAAACCCCTACCCCGAAGAAATAATTAAGAAAGCGGAGCCGTTTTACGTAAAGGAAGTAAAGGATTGTTTTAAGGTAAAGGACGGCGGGTACGTAAAGGAAAAAGATAATGGAAAAGTATATAGGTTTAAGATATCGTATAAAGAGGCCATGAATGCGAGTTACGATAACGACGGAAGTCCGAACGCTTTAATATCGTCTTTAATGGCGAAAGCGATATGGCGAGTTCACCCACAAGAAGAGAAGAGTATAGTGAGTGCGGTATCGTTTAATATGCGAAGCGGGTTAAGGAATAAGAGAAGTTATAGAATGTTAAGTAGTGCCTTAAAGGTGGAATACCCCAAGAGATTAAAGGACGAGAACGTGTTAAAACTTTGTACGTGTACGAGGGGGACTATATCCCTTCAAAGTCAAGCAGAGAACGTGTGGTACGAGTGTAGAAAGAGAAAGGAGTTTTTTGATAGCATAAAGGATTTAAGTTTAGAAGAGAAAAAGCGAATTGTAGGCGAAAAAGCGTTAGAAGACGCCACGAATAACACGTATTCGGTAAGTTATGTAGGGAGAGTAGATTACGGAGCGATAAAGGACGAAATAGAGGCTGATTATAACATAACGGACGGTTCGACGTATAAGACGATATTTATAGAGATAGGAGCGGTAGAAGGGTGGTTTAGTATAGCGTTTATACAAGGTTTTGATAGCGAGGTGTATTATAGGGCGTTGTTAAAGGAGATAGAGAATTTTAAGATACCGTATATAGAAGAAGGGGTAAGCGAACTGAATACGCCAAAGATAGAATTACCGTAAAAGAAAACAAAAAATCGGTCATATAACGTATCAAAGGTAAAAAAAAGGAATATAATATATATAGGATATTGCATTAGTCAAATGTTTTTGTACTTTTTGTTGAAAAACTATTGACAAGCCGGCAAAAATAATGTAATATACTAAATGTGTAGGCTATATGCCTATTCTATATGCTCACCAACCAAAGAGTTGGATGAGTTGGGGGGTCGCTTAGGTGATTACCCTTTTTTTTTACAATTTATTTTTTGAATTTTCGTATCTTTTAAGTTGTTTTTTTAAGCCGTTACCCATTAAGTGATAAGCGGTAACTAAAATGAAAGAGTCTTTCATCTGACCCAAAATTATCAAGATTTTATTTTTTTCACATAAGACTTTGTGAGTCCATCGAGATTTTTTCATATCGAATTCTTTCCAATATTTAAATAGGTGGCAACAATTTGACTTTGAACCTAATTTTAATAGAGGAGCATACTGATTAGACCTTAAAGCCCTTTCGACCAATAATCGGTTAGTAGCGGTTTCGTCGTCTAATTTTAAGATATGTAAGTAAGAGGCTTTTTTTGTATAAGGGTACTCACCCACCACCTTTTTGCCCCTGAAAAAGACTTCTCCTTTTGAGAAATCGGATATTAAGATTTCTGTTGCCTCATCTATTATGTCTTGCAATTTTTTGCCTGAGGTTGATAATTTTTTAGGCAATTTATGGCATTCAACGTCAATTATTTTCATATTGCTCCGCCCTTTTAAAGAAAAACAAATCGAATTTCAAGCCGTGGAAGTTTTGTTTTTTATCGATTTTATAGTTAATATTGTTTTCGATAATGGAGAGCAAATTAACCTTACCCAAATTTAATTTTTCCTTGTTGTTTAAAGAGTATGAAATAGCCCCCGTCAAGATGTCGGTAAGTTGCATAATTTGAATTTCGTTAGATTTAATAACTTGAATAGGTAAAATTTTATCATTGTCAAAGTCGTAGAAAGTTTTTTTAAGGATTTTAGTCAAATTTTTTATTCTTTGTGAATTATGCGTATCTTTTTCGTCGACGTAAATTTTATTACTTGTTAAGTTGTTAATTTCGTATTGTAACAAGTAATAATACATTTTATAGTAAAAATCTTCGTGGGTCTGCTTAAACTTCTTATGATTAAGTTGATTTTTATCTATTATAATAGCCCTAAAAGACAAATTGTTGTAATCGAAAAAGAATTGAATTAAATCTTTATATAGATTCTGATTAGATTTAGAAAGTTTACCCCATTTAACTTCGGAAAACGGCGTGATGTGATTTTTTATTTTAATATCTTTTATTTTATCGTTAATAATCTTTACGTCTTCTTTAAAGCAATATACCATACCTAAGACCATATATCTAGAACGGTCGTTCTCCAAATGACAACTTTCATCACAGTAAAAATTAGTTTGTAATTTTCTAACCATTGTAATCTCCTTTTTTGTAGTTTAACACAATTTATAGTTGTTGTCAACCCTAAAAAAATAAGCAAAAAAGGACTGAAAATTGAATTTCAGTCCTTTTTGTTTTAGCTTATAAAATATCTATTAGTCGCCAAAGTTTATTGGATTATTTTCGCTATATTGAGTGTAACCCAATTCTTCGCACAAAGCCATAAAGAT
>JAZLMI010000067.1:0-21215 GCA_045598545.1 Christensenellaceae bacterium
GGGGAGAATATAAAGTATTATTGTCTAGCGATGATAAAAAGTATGGCGGAGAAGGAAGAGTAAGTAAAAAGATTTATAAATCCGTAAAAAAACCTTCTCACGGAAAAGAAAATTCCATTTTATTTAAATTACCCAAGTTTACAGGAATATATTTTATAAAAACGCTTTAAATTATTTAAAGGAGATATATATGATAAGGAAGAAAAAATGTGTTGCAATGTTGCTTGCGGGGGGACAAGGAAGCAGGCTTTATGCACTTACTAACAATATTGCAAAACCCGCAGTATCTTTTGGGGGAAAGTATAGGATAATCGATTTTCCGTTATCTAATTGCGTGAATTCGGGAATAGACACCGTGGGTGTACTAACGCAGTACCAACCACTTGTTTTAAACGATTATATCGGAAACGGACAGCCTTGGGATTTGGATAGGGCTTTTGGAGGAGTTCATATACTTTCTCCGTATCAAGGTAAGACTTCTTCGGATTGGTATAAGGGAACGGCTAATGCAATATATCAGAATTTACATTTTATAAAACAGTTTAATCCCGATTACGTGTTAGTGTTATCGGGCGACCATATTTATAAAATGAATTATTCTATTATGCTTAATTATCATATCTTAAATAATGCCGATTGCACTATTGCCGCTATTGAAGTCCCTATAAAAGAGGCTTCGAGATTCGGGATATTAAATACTAATTCAGACGGTAGTATTTACGAGTTTGAAGAAAAGCCTAAAAATCCGAAATCTAATCTTGCATCTATGGGAATTTACATATTCTCTGCAAAAAAACTTTACGATTATTTGGAAAAAGATAGTATAAACGAAAAATCTTCTAACGATTTCGGTAAAGATATACTCCCTGCAATGCTTAACGCAGGAGAAAGGATGATGGCGTATAAGTTTGATGGGTATTGGAAAGACGTTGGTACTATAGATTCTTTGTATGAGGCAAATATGGATTTGTTGGGAGACGTTCCCAAATTCGACCTTTCAGACAGTTCTTGGAAAATACAGTCAAGGAGTCCTCTTGCTCCTCCGCAGTATATAGGAAACGGAGCAAAAGTAGATAACAGTATAATTATGAGTGGCTGTGAGATTTTCGGTAACGTAAAAGATTCAATACTTGCAAGTGACGTAAAGATTAAAAAGGGTGCGTCTATTAAAAACAGCATAATTATGTCTGACGTAACGATAGGCGAAAATGCTAAGGTTGAATATGCTATAATCGACGAGGGTACTGTAATAGGTAAGAACGCAGTTATAGGAGAGCCTAAAACTAAGGGTAAAGGCATAGCGGTTTTAAGCAGAAATATCACCATTGAAGACGGAGTTAAGGTGGAAGGCGGAGCAATGATTGATAAGAATTTAACTAAGGAGGGGAAGTAATATGAAAGCGTTGGGTATAATATTTGCGAATATTCACGAAAATAACGTACCTGAACTCGTAAGGATAAGGTCTTTAGGGTCTATACCTTTTGGCGGAAGGTATCGTTTGATAGATTTTCCTCTTTCTAATATGGTAAATTCGGGAATAGATACGGTAGGTATTGTAACAAAAAGCAATTATCAATCCTTAATGGACCACGTAGGAAGCGGTAAAGATTGGGATTTAGCACGTAAAGACGGCGGAATAATATTTTTACCTCCGTATAACGATTTGGAAAATCATAGTAGTATTTATGCTTCGAGATTAGATACGTTAAAGGGAGTAACTCCGTTTTTAACACGTGCAGACGAAGACTACGTTGTTATGACCGATTGCGATACTGTATGTAGGGTTAATTTTTCTGACGTTATAGAAAATCACATAAGAAATCACGCCGATATAACTTTAATTTATAAGAAGATGGATGAAAGTGATTGCGATGCAGGGCTTGTAACTTCTTTAAATATAGAAGACGGCAGAGTAGTCGGGGCGAAATATCAAGCGAGATTAGGCGAAAAAGAACTTAACGTGTTTACAAATATGTTTGTAATGAAAAAGTCTTTACTTTTGAATATAGTGATGGATGCGATATCTCATAATAAACATCATTTTACAACCGACATTATACTTGCAAACTTAAACAGTATGAATATAAGGGGATATGAACATAAAGGTTTCTTTGCAGGTATCACGTCCTTACAAGCGTATTACGACAGCAATATGAAATTACTTATAGAAAATAATAGGAGTGAACTTTTTGGTGATAGAAGCGTATTCACAAAGATAAGAGATTCTGCTCCTACTAAATATGGAAGTGCCACTATAGTTAAAAATTCAATGATAGCTGACGGCTGTGTGATAGAGGGCGAAGTGGAAAACAGTATAATATTCAGAAACGTAAAAGTTGCAAGAGGTACAGTGGTTAAAAACAGTATTATTATGCAGGATTCCGTTCTTGGAGAAAATTGTACTATAAATTGTATAATAGCGGATAAAAACGTTGCGGTGAGAGATAAGAGAGTACTCTCGGGTAGCGAAAATCATCCTTTCTATATAGGAAAGGGAATAATGGTATAAGGGGAATATTATGGCAAAAGCAAAAAGCAATATAAAAACGGAGAAAATTCCGGAAATAAGAGTAAAAGAAAGTAAAAAAATAATATTTTTAGGTTCTGAAGCCGCACCGTTTATCGCAACGGGCGGTTTAGCAGACGTTTTGGGTTCATTACCAAAAGAGTTGGCAAAAAAGAAACATTTAGACGTAAGCGTTATACTTCCGCTTTACGGCAATATAAACATTGAATTTAAGTCTAAATTTAAATTTTTAACTAATTTTAACGTGTCGGTTGGCTGGCGTTGGCAATATGCAGGAGTATTTTATTACGAGTATCAGGGCGTTAAATTTTATTTCATAGACAATGAGTATTATTTTAAGAGAGAAGGAAATATTTACGGGTTTTATGACGACGGAGAAAGGTTTGCTTTCTTTTCGAGAGCGGCATTAGATACTATTGCGAGATTGAATATTTACCCCGATATTTTACATTGTAATGATTGGCAAACGGCGTCTTCGGTAATATTTTTAAAGGGTATGTATTACGGAGATGAAAATTTCAGAAAGATAAAGACCGTATTTACGATACACAATATTGAATATCAAGGAATTTTCGGAATGGATACTTTTGAACCTTTATTCGGATTTTCGCAATCCGTCAAAAATTTCGTTGAATTTGACGGTAACGTAAACCTGATGAAAGGTGCAATAGAAATGTCTGACATAGTGTCTACAGTAAGTCCCACTTATGCGGAGGAAATTAAGAATTCGTATTTTGCACACGGCTTGGAAAATATAATCAATAGAAATTCTCATAAATTAGTTGGAATTCTTAACGGTATAGACGTGGATTATTATAATCCCGAAACCGATAAATATCTATTTAAAAATTATTCTTGTAAAGATTTGTCGGGAAAAGCGATTTGTAAAAAAGAACTTCAAAAATTGCTTAATCTTCCGGAAAGGGCGGACGTTCCGATTATTTCTGTTATTTCAAGATTGGTGTCGCATAAGGGGTTAGACTTATTGCGTTGCGTAATAGAAGAACTTTTATCTAAAGACGTTCAGGTCGTTATTTTAGGAAAGGGCGAAATAGGTTATGAAAACTTTTTTAACCATATAGCGTCTTGTTACAAGGGTAAGTGTGCATCTATCATAGCGTATAATCAAGATTTGTCCAGAAAAATTTATTCAGGGTCTGATATATTTTTAATGCCTTCTAAAATGGAACCGTGCGGACTTTCGCAAATGATTGCAAGTCGTTACGGAACTGTTCCCATAGTAAGGGAAACGGGAGGCTTAAACGATAGTATAAAACCTTATAGTGGTAATACTGGAAACGGTTTTACTTTCCACGACTATAATGCTCACGATATGCTTTTTGTCATCAATGAAGCGATAAGATTATATGGGGATAAGGGAAAATGGATAGAACTTCAAACGAGAGTTATGAAAACTGATTTTTCGTGGAAAGTTCAGTCGGGAGAATATGAGAAAATTTATCAATAATTAACGGGAGTACACAATGAATCAATTAACGGAAAAAGAGGCGACGGCTTTAATTAAAGGAAAGTTATCAAGATATTTCGGAGTAACACCGAAAGAGGCGACTAAAAATCAGATATATAAAGCAGTCGTTATGTGCATAAGAGATATTCTTCTTGAAAAACGTAGTGCATTTAACAAAAAATACAGAGATAAAGGCGGTAAAAGAGTCTATTATCTTTGTATGGAATTTTTACTTGGGCAATCGTTAAAAAACAATTCCTATAATTTAGGCGTTCAAAACGCTTTTGATAATGCGTTAAAAAACAATTTTAATTGTTCTATGGAAAATCTTTACGAAATAGAACCTGATGCAGGGCTTGGAAATGGAGGCTTAGGAAGGCTTGCCGCTTGTTTTATGGATGCATTGGCAAGTCAAAATTACCCTGCTATGGGTTATTCTATAAGATACGAATACGGTTTATTTAAACAAAAAATAGTTGACGGGTGGCAAATGGAACTTCCTGATATTTGGCTTCCCGGGGGTGAAGTTTGGCTTACTCAAAGACTTGATAAAACGTTTAAGGTTAAATTTGACGGATACGTAAAAGAACATTGGACTGAGGAAGGACTTAAAATAGAACACGTTGACGCAAAAGAAGTCGAGGCGGTTGCTTACGATATGATGATTTCGGGAAAAGACAGTGAAGCCGTTTCGGTTTTAAGACTTTGGAAAGCACAAAACATAAGAGATTTTGATATGAAGACCTTTTCTCAGGGCGATTATATGCGTAGTATGCAAGAAGATAACGAAGCCGAATTGATTTCCAAGGTTTTGTATCCTTCCGATAACCATTTTGAAGGTAAATCTTTGAGATTAAAACAGCAATATCTACTTGTTTCTGCCGCTTTACAAGACATTGTTGGCGACCATAAAAAAAGATACGGTAGTTTGGATACTCTTCCCGATAAGGCGGCTATTCATATCAACGATACTCATCCCGCATTATGTATCCCCGAACTTATGAGAATACTTATAGACGAAAACGGTTACAGTTGGGATAGTGCTTGGAATATAGTTACAAAGACGGTTGCTTATACTAACCATACCGTTATGAGTGAGGCACTTGAAAAGTGGAATGAGGACTTAATAGAGAGAAGGCTTCCTAGAATTTATCAAATTTTGAAAGAGATAAATCAAAGATTTTGTGCCGAGATGTGGAATAGATTTCCGGGCGATTGGGATAAGATTGATAGAATGAGTATATTTTCTCACAGCCAAATAAAAATGGCGAATCTTTCCGTCGTTGCTTCGCATACGGTTAACGGCGTTTCCGCACTTCATTCCGACATAATAAAGGAAAGTATTTTTAAAGATTTTTATGATGTTTATCCCGATAAGTTTACAAACGTTACTAACGGAATAGCTCATAGAAGATGGCTTTGTCAGTCCAACGAAGAACTTTGCTCTTTATTAAACGATTGTATCGGAGACGGGTATGTGTTAGACGCTTCAAAACTTTCGGAATTTAAAAAGTTTGAAAACGATACGGGTGTTTTAAAAAGGATAAACGAGATAAAGTTAATTAAGAAAAAACAATTTTGTGATTACGTGAATAAGGTTCAGGGTGTTAAGATAAATCCGAATTCCGTTTTTGACGTTCAGGCAAAGCGTATGCACGAGTATAAACGTCAACTTTTAAATGCTCTATATATAATAGGAATTTATAATGATTTAAAGGAAAATCCCGAGTTAGAGATGGCTCCTAAAACATTTATTTTCGGAGCGAAAGCGGCCCCCGGATATTATTTTGCAAAGCAAATAATAAAACTTATTTGTGCAATTTCCGAAGATATAAAAAAGTATCCTGAAATAAACAAGAAATTAAACGTTGTATATATGGAAGATTATCGTGTTTCTATGGCAGAAAAGTTAATGCCTGCGACTGAAATTTCCGAACAAATTTCACAGGCAGGCAAAGAAGCCAGTGGAACAGGCAATATGAAGTTTATGATTAACGGTGCCCTTACGATAGGAACTTTAGACGGTGCTAACGTCGAAATGAAAGAGGCGTGTGGAGATGAAAATATATTTATTTTCGGACTAACGGCAAAAGAGGTTGAAGAACTTTGGAAGCAAGGTTACGATTCTACTTATTATTACGCTAATAACGTAAGGCTTCATAAAATTATAGACGCATTAAACGTAGGGTTTAACGGTCAATCTTTTTCAGATATCGCACAATATTTGTTGACTGGAAGTCCTGTTGCCGACCCATATATGTGTTTAGCGGATTTCGGCTCTTTTGAAGATATTCACGTAATAGCGGATAACGTTTATAAGGACAAAATGTTATGGGCGAAAAAGAGTTTGAATAATATATCTGCTTCAGGGGTGTTTGCTGCGGATAGGGCAATAAAAGAATATGCTGATAGAATTTGGGATTTAAAGAGAATTAAGTAATGACGATATTTAATCCACTGGATACTTTTTATAAAAGTGTTGTTGGTGCAGTAAGACAAGGCGAAGAAATAATTTTCAGAGTCAAAGGAAACTTTGACTCTCTTTTACTTTGTATTCACGAAGACGGTAAGAAAGATAACATTTATCAAATGTTAAAATATGACGGATACTTTGAGTGTGAAAAGAAATTTGATTATAGCGGGCTTTTCTTTTACGGCTTTTTACTGTCTAACGGTGATTTTATAGGACTTTCAGATAATTACGAGGGGAAAGTGAGTAAAGATAGAAATTATTTTCA
Organism: Christensenellaceae bacterium; assembly: GCA_045598545.1. Lineage (GTDB taxonomy): Bacteria > Bacillota > Clostridia > Christensenellales > Borkfalkiaceae > UBA1259. The sequence goes on from JAZLMI010000067.1 coordinate 6,735, forward strand.
GTTGACTGTTTTTTGTAAAGATTACTCTGTTCCTAAATGGATATACGGTGGTGTTATTTACCAAATTTTTCCCGATAGGTTTTTTTGCTACCATAAAAATAAAACTATTGATAATGGTAGATATATACACACGTCAACGGAAGAACTTCCTGTATTTTCTCCAGATAAAGACGGAAAAGTTTTAAATAACGATTTTTTTGGTGGAGATTTAAAAGGTATAGAAGACAAATTGCCGTATATAAAATCTTTGGGAATATCTATAATATATTTGAACCCTATTTTTGAAGCGTATTCAAATCATAGATATGATACGGGTAATTTTATGAAGATAGACCCTTTACTCGGCACGGAAGAAGATTTCAAGTCTTTAATAGACAGTGCTGAAAAGGTCGGTATAAAGATTATTTTAGACGGCGTATTTAATCACGTAGGGGACGATAGTATATATTTTAATAAATACGATAATTATAAAGGCATTGGTGCTTATCAAAATAAAAATTCGCCTTATTACGAATGGTTTAAGTTTGTAGAATATCCTAAAAAATACGATTCTTGGTGGGGTGTTAAAACGTTGCCTGCCACCGATAAAAACAATTCAAATTATTTAAATTATATTACGGGAGAAAACGGCGTAATCGAACACTATACTAAAATGGGTATAGGCGGTTGGAGGCTTGACGTTGTAGATGAACTTCCGGAAAATTTTTCCGAAAACATAAGAAACGCTGTAAAAACGACTAATTTAGATGCAGTAATAATAGGCGAAGTTTGGGAAGACGCTTCTAATAAGGTTGCATACGGAGTAAGAAGAAAATATTTTCAAGGTAAAGAACTTGATTCCGTTATGAACTATCCTTTGAAAAATGCAATTATAGATTTTGTAAAAAGCGGTAATTCCAACAATTTAAGTTTTGTAATAAAAGAGCAAATAGACCATTATCCGACCTTCGTGTTGCACGCTCTAATGAATATTTTGTCTACTCACGATACTTATCGCTTAATATCTGCCCTTTCCGATAATGACGTGTCCAATTTATCAAAAGAACAAATGTCTAAAATTAAAATTAGTGGCGAAGAATTGGTGAAGGCAAAAAACAGATTGAAAATGGCATCTTTAATTCAGTATACAGTTTATGGCGTTCCGAGTTTATATTATGGAGACGAAATAGGAATGCAGGGATATTCTGACCCGTTAAACAGATGTTTTTATGCGTGGGGAAAAGAAGATGAAGAGATATTGTCTTGGTATAAATTTTTGGGAGAATTAAGACAAAAATATTCTGTTTTTAAAGACGGAGAATTTAAAGAAATTTTTTCTAAAAACGGGGCTTTCATATATAAAAGATACGATAAAAGTCAGGAAATATTGATTGCCGTAAATAGTGGTGATAAAAGGTTTTATTTAGAGTATGACGGGAGTCTTTATAGTGTTTTAGATGATAAGTATTATAAAAACGAATATCAACTTCTACCTATGAGCGTAGGTGTTTTTGTCAAAAACGCTTGACAAGTGATAAAAGTAGTGCTATTATTTAACCAATAAAATATAAACCGTTGAGATAAAGTAGTAAGTTGACGTTTTGTTTTTAGAGAGTTTGCGGAAGGTGAAAGCAAATATCAAAAGTCTTCCGAATGGATTATTGAGGGCAATGGCGAAATAAAGTAGCCTTTGACGTATTTAGCCGAACGTTAAACGGCAGGGTATATAAGTACCCGTAAATGAAGGCGGAGATATCTCCGTAAAATTGGGTGGCAACACGGTTCTATTCGTCCCAAACGTAGAATCGTGTTTTTGTTTTAAAATCATAAAGGAGGTAGTAGTTATGGAAGACAAAAAAATGCCTACTAAAATTTATTTACAAGAGAGTGAGTTGCCAAGATATTGGTATAATATGAATGCAGTATTGCCTGAAAAACACGAGCCGGCATTAAATCCCAAAACTTTAAAGCCTTGTACTTTGGAAGATTTTGAAGAAGTCTTTTGTACCGAATTAGCCAAGCAAGAATTAAACGTTACGGACGAATATATAAAAATTCCCGATGAGGTTTTCGAATTTTATAAAATGATAAGGCCTTCGCCTTTAACTAGGGCGTATTGCTTGGAAAAAGTTTTAGATACTCCGGCGGAAATTTATTATAAATTCGAAGGGAATAATACTTCGGGTTCTCACAAATTAAATTCTGCGATTCCTCAAGCGTACTATGCTTTAAAACAAGGATTGACTTCGGTTACTACGGAAACCGGTGCGGGGCAATGGGGAACTGCACTATCGATGGCTTGTGCTTATTATGGGCTTGATTTAACGGTGTTTATGGTAAAATGTAGTGCAGAACAAAAACCGTTTAGAAAAGCCGTTATAGAAACTTACGGTGGAAAGGTAATTCCAAGTCCGTCCGAAACTACCGAGGTTGGCAGAAAGATTTTGCAAGAATTCCCCGGTACTGGCGGTTCTTTGGGTTGTGCGGTGTCCGAAGCGACGGAAAAGGCACTTAATACTGCAAATTGCAAATACGTTTTGGGAAGTGTTATGGACCACGTTTTGCTTCATCAATCAATCATAGGTTTAGAAACCAAAACTGCTCTTGAAAAGTACGGGGTTGAACCTGATATGCTTATCAGTTGTGTGGGTGGCGGAAGCAATTTCGGTGGGTTTATTGCTCCGTTTATAAAAGATAAGATAAACGGGAAGAAAAACTATAGAATAATAGCCGTTGAACCTGCGTCTTGTCCTTCGCTTACCAGGGGTAAATATGCTTACGACTTTGGTGATACGGGTAGAATTACTCCGCTTATGAAAATGTATACTTTAGGCAACGGTTATATTCCGTCTAAGAACCATTCGGGCGGACTTCGTTATCACGGGGCTAACCCCATAATTTCCAAACTCTATCACGACGGTTATATAGAGGCGACTTCTGTTGAACAAACCAAAGTTTTTGAGGCTGCCGTAACTTTTGCTAAGTCCGAGGGTATTTTGCCTGCTCCCGAATCTTCGCACTCTATAAGGGTTGCCATAGACGAGGCATTAAAATGTAAAAAAACAGGCGAGAAAAAGAAGATTGTCTTTTGCTTGACCGGTACAGGGTATTTTGATATGAAAGCGTATATGTCTTATAACGATAAGACTATGACGGATTATATTCCGACTGACGAAGATTTGAAAAAAGGATTTGATTCTATACCCAAGTTAAATAATATTGAGTAATTTAGTTGCAAAATAAAGCAAAAAGTATTACAATATACGTAAAATAGTTGATGGAGGGATTAACAAATGTCAACAGTAGATAAAGTGAAAGAACTTATAGCAAACCAATTAAATAAGCCTATTGCAGAGATAACGGAAGATAAAGAGATAGTTAAAGATTTAGGGGCTGACTCTTTGGACGTTGTTGAAATGCTTATGACGTTAGAAGAGGAATATAAAATTACTGTACCCGAAGAAGATGCGGTAAACATAAAAACCGTAGGAGATATAATAGATATTATAAACAAAAAGTAAGATTATTTACTAAAAAGGAAGCGACCGAAAATTTGGTTCTATTTTGGGTTGTGTGTCAGTAGATTCAATAGTTTGGGGAAGTGGTATTTTATCTGTTTCTCATTTAAAGAGAATTTATCAAATGAGAAACGTAAGAAAATTAAATATTAAAACGAGAGTGTAAAATAAAGTGTGTAAGTTAAGAAAAAAGGCTTACACACTTTATTTTACACTATCTTACACTCTCGAAACAAAAGGCGGTGTTTTTTTATTCGTAATTTTTTATGATTTCTTGAACGGTTTTTTTGATTTGTTCTTTTAGTTCTTTTGGCTCTATAACTTTTATTCCTGCACCGTAACTCATAATTTTACTTACAAGTCCGAAATCAAAAGGAAGAGTTGCTTTGGCTATAAATTTTCCGTTCTCTTCTTCAATGTTTTCAATTCCTAACCATTCTTCAATATCTGATAGGTATTTTTTATCTATTTCCATTATAACTTTTTCGGCTTTTACGCTATTGTGCCAAAAATCTAACGGCAAGTCCATTTTGCTTATGTCTTTTCTTATAAACGTTTCATCTGTTATTGTAGCTGATTGTATTCTACCTATTTTGAAAAATCTAAAATCTTTTCTTAAATTACAGTATGCAAACGTGTACCATAAACCTTGTTTAAACATTATCAAATGCGGTTCTATTTCTCTTTCGGTTATTTCTCCGTTTCTATCGTGATAAGTTATTTTAAGAACTTTATTTTCTTCAATACATTTTTGGATAATTACAAGTTTATTTTTATATCCGATTGCGTCCCCCCAAGGTCCGGCGTCTATTATTAAATTTCCTGACTTTAAAGAAAAACCGCTATATTCATTTTTTATAGACGCTTTAAGTTTTATTAAAGCTCTTTCTAAAATCTTATCCGGGACACTTTCGGTGAAAGACGTAAGGGCATTAATAGTGTGTTCAAATTCTTCTACCGTCATAAAGGTAGAAGATAATTTATATGTGTCGATTATCGAAAAACCACCGTTATTGCCCCTAACGGTATATATAGGAACTCCTGCCATTTCTAAAGATTCTATGTATCTATAAATGCTTCTTACACTAACTTCATATTTCTCTGAAAGATAAGAAGCCTTTACCGTTCTTTTTGATAAAAGTTCAAATAGAATTGATAACATTATTTCGTATTTCATTATATTTGTTTCTCCTGTTTCATATTGTAATATAAGTAATAAATAAAAGTCAAATTATTTTTTAAAAAATATTAAATATGACAGGCGTATGTCATAAAATATCGATATTATATATGCGTAAAAGGAGATATGTGTTATGGAAAAGTTTTTAAGAATGTTTTTTATGAGAGAAATTAAAAACGACGGTATAAGTACCGTCGTCAGAAAAACCAGTGAGTCTTCTGTAAATAAAGTTTTAAGGAATTGGGATAACGTTGAAGATAGAGGGCATTATTATAATATGCTTTTCAATGGACGTAATCCGCAATAATCCTTGAAATTTGTCTACTTGAATCTTTTATGGGGTATTTTTCAAAATTTTTTATAAGGTTAAACCTGTTGGCGTATACCGAATTGATATGAAATATTAAAGATTCTTTTGTTAAAGATTTTTGCTCTAATACGTCGGCAAGCCCTATTTTTTCAAAATATTCGGCGTTTAATACTTGGTCGCCACGAGAAACGCCTTTTGGCAGGGGAATTAATACGCAAGGTATTTTTAACGCCATCAGTTCGAATAACGTATTTGAACCTGCCCGTGTAACGGCTATTGAAGCTATCGCAAAAGCGTTTTCTATATTATCCAAATATTCTTTCTGTATATAACCTTTTGGAACTTTATCCTGTATAAGGTTACCCTTACCGCAAATATGGATAATATCGTATTTTAATGTTAAGTCGTTTAAGGCTTCTCTTAGTACGGAGTTTAATGTCTTAGCACCTGAACTTCCGCCTGTTACTAAAAGAATAGGTTTGTTGCCTGAAAGATTAAAATACGATAGAGCCTTTTTTTTATCCACTGAAAAAATAGATTTTCTTATAGGAGAGCCAACGAACTCTCCGTTTTTTAGTTTTTTTGCGGTGTCTGGGAAGGAAGTTAAAACTTTTTCCGATAACCTAGAAGAAAATTTATTTGCTAATCCCAAAGTAAAATCGCTTTCGTGAGATATTATGGGTATTTTCCTTTGTTTCGCAGCCAAAACCGTAGGGATAGAAACGTAACCGCCTTTGGAAAAAATTACGTTTGGTTTGATTTTGTCCAAAATCTTTCCCGCTTCCATAATTCCCGAAATAACCTTAAACGGCATAGTAAGATTTTTTGCATTAAACTTTCTGGAAAATTTAGCACAAGGCACTGCATAATAGGGAATATCCGTTTTAGAGATAATATCTTTTTCTATACCGTCATTACTGCCTATATAATATATTTTATCAAAGTCATTTTTTAAATAGGGGAGAATTGCCAAATGTGGCGTACAATGTCCGGCACTACCGCCCCCTGTTAATACTATTGTTGCCATATATTATTTATATGAGTAATTTTTTATTAATTATGATTTAAAAATAAAAATGCGTTCAGTTTTGAACGCATTTTTTATTGTTTTAATTTAGTCTTTTTTATCTTCTTCAGGGAGTTCGTTTTCAGTATTTGTAGTTTCTTGTTCGCCGAAATCTTGAACTTCTCCGTAAACGTAATCGTCTAAATTTTCTTGTTTTGGTTCTTCTTCGGATTCTTGTGTGGGTTCTTCCGTAACTTCTACTTGTTCAGAATCCTCTACGGCATTTTCCTCTTCGGTTTCTTCGGAAAGTTGTTCATTTTTTTCTTGCTCTTCAAGATATTCTTTGTTGGCTTTTAAATCTTTAAGAACTTTTGCTCTGCTCTTTATTTTGTAATGAGATTTTGCATCGCTCTTGTTTGCTTTAGATTTACGTCTTAAGTTCTTAACAAATAATGCTATTATCGCAAGTAACAATACGACGGCTAACAATATTGAAGAGAAAGATAACCAGAACGTAGACGGGTCTGCATTAGAAGTACAACCGCAACCGTTTTCGTTGCTAGAAGGCTTAACTTCCTTGTCGTAAGGATTAACTTCAACAGGTTCTAACGAATTAAATATCGAATAAATCATAGTATCGTTATCTGCCCAAATAATCTTTGCGTCATAAGAAACTTTCTCGCTGTGAGATTTATTGTATTTTTCTTCAATTTCCGTTAAGGTTTGTTTGTATAAATATTTATTATCTATTTTATTTTTTAAACCAAACAAAACGCTTGAACTGTCGGTAAACGCATCTTGCCATCTAGAAGGTTCTGTGAACGCAGAAGCGGTGTTTACCGATATATTTTTAATAAATACGAAACCTGTCGATTCTGTTTCGGATTTTCCGTCTCTACCGCCGTTCCAAACTTCTATTCTGAAATCTTTGGAGTTTGTGCCGGTTGCTATATAAAATTCAACAGTTACCCAACCGTCTTCGTCCATTAAAGAATTAGTTATTTCAAATGAGAAAGGCAAAGAGTTAGCGGTTTTGCCAACGATTTCTTTTACCCCGTCGGTATTTTCAGTAAAGGAGGGGAAAGACATTACTTCTTTACTTTCGTTTGAAGTGTTAACCAGATATACGTATGCTTTTGCAGAATCAACAACTCTTAACGTTACCGATATCTTTGCAAAAGAACTAGAACTTATACTTATAGAATTACCGATATATCCGTAATGTCCGTTCTCAGCATCTTTATTATAAATCATTATAGGTTGAATATCTTCATTGTAAGCATTAAGTAAAGCGTTACTTATATTTATTCCCAAATGGTCATACGTGCTTAGATATTTAGTGTTGATTATTCCTGCAAAGTTTCCGTTGCCATCTCCGTTGTTTCCGCTTCTTGTGTTGGTTTTGGTTTCTAAATTATCTCCTTCGTTTGTAACAAATATATGATTAGAAACTATTCCGGTATATTCTGAAACGTTTGCCGGTGCTGAAATTATTGCTCCCATATCACTGTTTGCGGGAGATAGGGGGAAACTATTCTTCTGTTCTACATCAGAAGAATAATCGTTATCGTATCCTGCATACAACGAAGTTGTTCCGCTCGCATTAGAAGAGAAGAAAGAATATAAATCATAATTTTCTGTCTTTTCGGTGGTATCTTTGTGGTCAATATCTCTTACGAATTGATAAGTTTTTCCCGTTGCTGTTTTGGGCATTGAAATAGTTACTTTTCCCGAAGCATAATCGCTTTTATTTGCTGTCGTTGCGATTTTATTTGCGGAAGGTCCTATTTCTATCGTTAAAAAGAAACTCCTTTCTTCGGAGAAATCACCTTCAAAGAAATTGTTTTTAACTAAAATGGTACATAATTGCGGTTCTTCGCTAGGAGAAGAAATTGTAGCCAAAGCTTCTCTCTTTTTGGAAACACCGTTAAACTCGTCATAAACGTTCACTTTAATATCCGTAGAGCCGAATAAGGATAATTCGTTTGTAACGTAGAAATAAATTAGGCAATACGTTTCCGGAGCTAACTTAAAGGAATCGCTCTTCAAGGTTACAGTATAAGCCGAATGTGTTAAATCAAGTTCAATTTTGTCAGAAATTGTAGGAACTGTTTCCGAATCCGTGTCAAATAAAGTCTTGCTGGAAATCGGCGTTGTATCTTTAGTTACATCGGATTTTGTGTAATCGTGAGTTACGGCAATCGAAGTATCAAACAAATATGAAGACAGCGAACTATCCAAAGTCATATCGTATAAATAGTTGAAGTTATCACCGTTTAGATTTGCTTTATTTTCATAGGCTTCCGTTTTGCCGTAAGATAAAGAAGTTTCGATAGCGGATAAACTTAAATCGTTATATTCCTCTTCTGTCAATACGGAATACTCTATATTATCAAAGAAAACCGTACCTTCCGTGTAGTATAAAGCGTTAGCATTGCTTCCTAAACCGTATCCTAAACCTAAAATGAGAGATATGGTAGAGTCGTAATTCTTGTCTGCTTTTATATAGACGTTGTATTGAGTCCACTCGTCAGCGACTATATTGTTGATTTGAAATTGTGCTTGAGTGTTACCCTTAAAAGAATTAGTCAGTCTGATATTTGCACCAAAATCCCCGTCTGCATTATTTCCTTTTATATTTAAAGTTTTTACCCACACGGATATTTTTGCATACTTACCTTTCTCCAAAGTAACGGTAGAAGAAGAGGTTATTTTTTGTGCAGTTCCTAAACCGAATTCAGAAGAAGTGGTAACGTTGTTTAACATAAATACGTTATTATCTGAAGCATTAGGAGATTTTTCGGGATTTTTGAAGAAATCAGGAATAATATTTTTAATGACGTATTCCTTTATTTCGGCGGAAGTGGGTTCGTAAGTGTTGTCTTCTTTTTCTGCTCGTATTGCCGATTTAACTTCTAAATCAAAATTGCTTTCCCCATTATAGTATTTAAGATAAGAAAGGAAAGTGCTGTTCGAATAAAGGGTAGACATAAGTTCTTCCCAAGCAGAATCGTTAACGTTAATTACACCCGAAGTAACGTTAGAAGTTTTTGCGGAATTATCCACGGCTCTCGACCAACCTGTAACGGAAGTTTTCGGGAAGGACGAATAAGTAGCGTCCACAACGCCGAAAGAGAAATCCATATTGGAAATCGGAGTTGTGTCTGTACTTTGATATGAATAAGAAGAATTTGAATCTTCTTTTTTCGTTTCGGAATCTTTACAAGCAGTAAAGAAAGATAACGAAAAGCACGCTATACAAATTACTGCCAAAATCAAAGCTATACGATAAGTAATTTTCTTGAACAAACTGTTTGCCATAAATCCACCTGTTTTAAAATAACTTGTTAAATTTGCCATACTATTTTAAAAAAAACGAAAGACATTTTCTAAACAATATATATAACAATTAAAAATATTATAAATCATTATCAAAGAAAAATCAACCGTAAAAGTAAAGATTATTGATAAATTTTGAAAAAAGTTATTAAAAAACTCTTTTTGCTCAATATATTTTTATATGGAAATCGATAAAAAAGAAAAAAAAGAAATAATGTCTTCCGTATTAATAGGATTAATTGCGGGATTTGTAAACGGAATGTTTGGTGGTGGCGGAGGAATGATAGTGGTGCCAATGCTGGTGTTTTTTTTAAAGAGAAAGCAGGAAAGGGCTCACGCAACGGCAATAATGATAATTCTTCCGTTGTCCATAGTAAGCGGAATTTTTTACGCATCGTTTTGCTCTTTAGAACTTGCCGTTGCCATACCGGTATGTATAGGGGTTACTTTAGGGGGAATCATAGGTGCGTTTTTGTTGTCGAAATTATCTTCAAAATGGATAGTGGTAATATTTTCTTTGGTTATGGCGTTTGCAGGCGTCAAAATGCTTTTGTTTTAGGAGGGTTGAGTATGTATTTTTTGTACGGTTTAATCGGTGTTTTAGGTGGGGTTCTTGGTGGAATGGGTATGGGAGGAGGAACAATTTTAATACCGTTATTGACTATTATTTTTGGGGTTTATCAGCATTCTGCACAAGCGGCAAATTTAATAAGTTTTATACCTATGGCGACGGTATCTTTATGCGTTCACATAAAGCATAAACTTATAGATTTCAAGAACATTTTATTCATAGTTATACCCGGCATTTTGACTTGTATTTTAGGGTGTTTTTTGGCAAGTGTTACAAATGGGGAAGTTTTAAAAAAATGCTTTGGCGGTTTTTTGATATTATTGTCTGTATTTCAGTTTTTGGCGGGAATAAAAAAGGAGAAATAATCACGAATTTAGGTGTTTTTTAGAAAAAATAAAAAAAATTGCACAAATTTTGAAAAACATATTTACTGATGTATTTTATTATGATATAATTTATTAAAAATTAAAATACTAGAATGGGTAAATAGGTAACAAAAAATGGAAAGAATTGCTATTATAGACTTAGGCTCAAATACTGCCAGATTGGTTTTAGTTGATATTATGGACAACGGCCATTTCCAAATAGTCGACCAATTAAAAGAAGCTCCTAGACTTGGAGAGGGTATGGAAAGAGACGGCTTTTTAAAACCGGATAGAATCCAAGAAACTATCAGAACCTTGAAAATGTTTAGGAAGTTATGCGACGTTAACGGGATAGAGAGAATCATTGCCGTTGCCACCGCTGCGGTAAGGCGTGCGAAAAATCAAAGGAGTTTCCTTGACGAAGTTTCGGCTACGTGCGGAATAAAACTTCGTGTTTTGAGTGCGGAAGAAGAAGCGATGTACGTTTACCGTGGAGTTATAAATACTATGGACGTTCCGAAAGGAATAATACTCGAAATCGGTGGCGGAAGCACTAAAATCGTATATTATAACAGAAGGAATTTGTTGAATTATGTAACTCTTCCGTTTGGAGCTATAACTCTTACCGAATTGTTTGCGGGCGATACTGATTCTCCTGAAAAGCAGTGTGAAAAAATCGAAGAGTTTTTTATTGAACAATTAAGACAAATTGAATGGTTAAAGGAAGTTGACGGAGAAGTTCAACTTATAGGCGTTGGCGGTTCTTTTAGAAACCTTTGCAGAATGACCAAGATAATGAAAAAGTACCCATTAAAGGCTATTCATAACTACGTTGTTACGGGCGAAGATTTTGAACACGTTTACGATTTATTAAAGTCTTTAGATTTAGACAGAAAGAAGAAAATAAAAGGTTTGTCTAGCGGAAGGGCAGATATTCTTCCCAGTGCTATGGCTGTAGTTTCGGCGTTTAAAAAGTATATGAATCTTGAAAACATAGTAATAAGCGGTAGCGGATTAAGAACGGGGATAATGTTTAACTATGCTTTGCCTTCGACTATTGATAAGCCGGTTTCTGACGTTTTGACGTATAGTTTAACTTCCTTAGTCGACTTTTTCGGTTGCGATGAAAAACATACCGAACAAGTAGTTTCTTTATCGGTACAACTTTTTAAACAATTAAGAGTTTTACATAAGTTCCCAAGGCAATACTTAAAAATACTTAAAGTTGCTGCTTACCTTTATGACGTTGGCAAGAGAGTGGGATTTTATAATTATGAAAAGCACAGCGGATATATTATACTTAATTCCGGCATATACGGTATCACTCATAGAGATTTAGTTCTTGCTTCTTTTGTGGCTTCTAATACTGCTATAGAAGATATCAATCCGTTTGATTGGACGAGATACCGTGATTTAGTTAATGACGAAGACGTAGATGCTGTAAAAAAGATGGGTATAATGCTTCGTATAGCAAATTGTTTGGATAGGAGCCTTTCGTCGGTGGTTAAAGGTATCAATTGCGATATTTTAGGCGATTCCGTTATAATGAAAACGGAAGTTGACGGGGATGCTTCTTTGGAAATAAATTCTGCTTTGGAAATAGGTTCTGATTTTAGAAAAATCTTCAAAAAGAATCTTGAAATTTTATAAAGGATAAAGTTATGGTAAACCAAGGATTTTCCGTTGATTTTGACAGCTGGAATACTAATATATATATGTTGGGCAATGGGCTTGTTTTAAGCGAGCCTACCGTTGCTGCGGTTTCGGAAAACGATAACGGCAGTATAAAATATATAGGTGAAGAGGCTAAAAATCTTATAGGGAAAACTTCTATGGGATTAAAAATAGTTTTTCCTGTTTTTGAAGGTGAAATTGTAAACGAAAAAGTGTCTTCTGCGGTTTTAAATGGATTTTTCAAAAAAATAAAGAATAACAATTCTTTACGTTCGGCGAGGTTTGTATTTTCCGTGCCGTGCGGAATAAATTCTGAAATGCTTTCGAAATACGTATCGGTTGCAAAAACTATAGGTTGTTCTAAACCTTTTTTTGTTGAAGCACCTATTTTGTCTATTTTAGGACAAGGAATTCCTTTGACGGATTCTTCTCCTTGTTTTTGTATAGATATGGCGGGAGGAACTACTAATATAGCGGTAGTTTCTTTAGACGGAATTATTGCAGGTTTTTCCGTTAATATGGGAGGTAATAAACTTACTGCCGACATAATAGATTTTATATCTGAAAATTACGGATTGCAAATAGGACTTTTAACTGCGGAAAGGATAAAAAAAGAGATAGGCTCTTTAGATGAAGACGACGCTTTGTCAACTATTGTGAACGGAAGAGATATTCAGTCCGGTACGCCCAAATCTATATCTTTAAAAGCGACCGAAATAAGAGAACCCGTTAAAAAGTATTTTGATAAAATTGCTGAAATGGCGTTATTGCTCTTAAAAAAGATTTCTCCTGAGGTGTCTGCGGAAATTAGACACGCAGGTCTGTATGTTTCGGGCGAAACTTCAATGATATACGGTCTGGAAAATTATTATAGCAACATATTTAATATAAAGATAAATATTGCCGAAAATCCCAAGTATTCCGTGGCAATCGGCGGAAGTGTTGCTCTTGGCGATAATTCTTTATTGAAAAGAATAGCAATTAAAATGAATTGACAGTAAAAATAAAAACGACATAATACTGCGAGTTGTGGTCAATATAGACAAAACTTGCAGTATTTTTTTATTTAAAATAATTTTATTGTAAGGAGAAGGTTGTGGCAAGGAAAATAGTTGTAACTTCAGGCAAGGGAGGAGTCGGGAAAACGACTGTAACTGCCAATTTAGGCATTTCTCTTGCTAATATGGGATATAGGACGGTTTTGATTGACGTAGACTTGGGACTCAATAATTTAGACGTTGTTATGGGGGTAGAAAATCAAGTAGTGTACGATATATCGGACATTATAGACGGAAGATGTAGGGTAAGACAAGCGTTAATACAAGATAAAATAAGGAACAATCTGTATATTTTGCCTTCGGGAAGACTTTCCGTATCTTCTTGCGTGTCAGGACAAAATCTGAAACTTATTATAGAATCATTGTCATCTTCTTTTGATTACGTGCTGGTAGATTGTCCTGCGGGTATTGATATAGGTTTTCATAGGGCTGTTTCCTGTGTAGATGAGGCACTTTTGGTAACGACGCCTAATCTTACGAGTTTACGAGACGTGGATAAAGTAATCTCGATATTGCAAAGTTATAAACTTGATAAAACGGGGGTTATAGTAAATCGGGCGAGAGGAGATTTAATGTTGAACAATAAAATGATGTACCCTTCTGATATAGAATCTCTTTTAAAAACTCAGGTTATTGGGGTTTTGCCCGAAGAAGACGACGTGTTTTTATCAAGCGGATATAGATTAAACAATAAAACTCAATCGTTTAAAGCATATAGAGTTTTGGCGGAAAATATAATTAACGACCAAAAAAAAATGTTTGACGTAACGGAAAAATATTCGGGCTTTTTGGGAAGTATAAGAAGGAGTATTAAGAAAAGTATATGAAAAAGCAGAGTAACGATATAGTGAGAATAAAAAATCTAATTGATAACGACAGGTTTACGGTGGGTGAGAATTTTAATTTATTGTTAGTAAAAGATTTAACTAAATTATTAAAAGATTATTTTGATTTTAATGATTCTCCAAAATTGTTAATGGAAAAATCGGGCGATAAAATTAAAGTGAATTTCAGTTTTGATGCGGTCAGAATTAAAGGATTTGGCAGTATTCCCAAGTAATTCATTGCATTTTGTTGAATAAAAGGCGATATATAAGGGCAAACTACTTTTGGAGAAAGACATGATTGAATTTTTCATTGGGTTAATTGTTGGGGCAAATATAGGGCTTGTAACGTTTTCACTTTTGTCGGCAGTAAAAGGTAATAAAAAATAAAAAGCGGAAATTGTCGCTTTTCACTATGGTAAGAGCGACAACCAAATAAATCCGTAAGCGGATTTGTTATATTCGCCTTTATGCAAGTTAAGGATTTATTTAATATGATTTTGACTGTAAGTCAAAAATCATAACTACGCGTAAAACGCGTAGTTTGCACAAGCCCTATAAGGGCATAATACTGGCCACGCTATTCGCGTGGTGAAAGACTGCCAACCGCAATCTTTTTTCGGGCTACTACTTAAGTAGCCCTTTCTTTTTCTTCTT
>JAZLMI010000068.1:0-15176 GCA_045598545.1 Christensenellaceae bacterium
ATGATAATGTCCTCCGTTTGTGTTTTTATTTTGCAACTGGCAGGTCGCAACTTTATTATACACAAACGGAGTCCATTTGTCTCATCGGCAATAGCCTCTTCCCAACCCCGTGACTATCACGGGGTTTTTGTTATACAAAAAAAGACTCGGTTTTGTCTTACCGAGTCTAAATAATCATAAAAGATTGCATGGCAAGACAAACAATGAGCAACTTTTCTCTATTACTCATAATCTGAAACTACATGCAATAGTTTTAAATTCCTAACGTCAACCTGTCATTTTTGACCTTTGGAAACTTCATACGAAGACCAGTGCATATAGAATAATTTATATGTAAATATTACCATTATTTTTTTTAATTGTCAATACTTATATTTCAATTTTTAAAAAAATTTCTTTGCATAAGACCTCTAAGTGTAGAATACACTTATCTAATTAGCACAAAAACGGCAGAGATTTTCTACCGTTTTTATAGTTTACTTTATCGTTTTATAGATATAGTAAAAGCGAATCCGTCTCCTAATGGAAACGGGTTCGCCTTTAACACGTTTGGTGACCCCAACGGGATTCGAACCCATGATACCACCGTGAAAGGGTGGTGTCTTAACCGCTTGACCATGGGGCCATATTTAAACAAAAATCTTTTTGTTATTTTTACTATTTTTTGTCCATCTATGCTTGTCTTATTATATCTTAACGACTCGTCGCCGATTTTTTCTTGGTAGCGGCGGTCAGAGTCGAACCGACGACCTGCCGGGTATGAACCGGCCGCTCTAACCAACTAAGCTACGCCGCCATTTTACATTTACTGCTCTCTCTTCACTAAATGCTTTTGTATTATATAAAAATTCCGCATTATTGTCAATTATATTTCCCTACTTTTACAAAAAAATATTTATTTTCTCCAAAAAAATAAATACGCCTGAAATTTTAAAACTTCAAGCGTTTTACTTTTTTCTTTTATTCGTCAAAAATATCTTTACTAAAATTATCTCCATTTTCATCATTAAACGGAAACAAACTCGACGTGCCAACCACATCTTGTTCAGATATTTTTACAATTTCAAATCTTGGCACACAATAATGCCTTTTATCTCTATTAAAAATTTTCATACGGGTTCTTTTGTTACATTTTTATTTTAACAAAATCTTATAAAATTTTCAACTATTTTACACGAAAACATTATAAATTATATTTGTTCTCTATATTCTCCTAAAGTTTTAAAACCCATATCGGTTTTAACGGCACAAGGATTTATTCCAACTTCTACGTTATCCTTGGTTCTTTTTCTAAGCGGTTTTAAGGGGCTTTCTTCTACTTCGAATCTATAATCCTTATTGTTTTGCCTAATATATTTTTCAATAATACAGTGTCCGGCATCTTCTCTAATAGGGCTTGTAATTTTTTTATTATAATCAAAAAACCTACAACCTTCTTCAAGTTCGGAAATGTTTTTATAATCTTCCAAATTGCCTGTAAACTGAGCGGTTTGTACCATTATATTCCTTACGTATTCCACGTTTTCGTGAAGAGATATAGGTTCAGGGAATTTGGCATCTAAAATAACTTCTTCGTAATCTTTTTTGCCATACTTATTAAGAAGTTTTCTAGCAGAATTCAAGTGCGAAAGTTCCACTTCAAAATAATATTCCCATAATTTTTTTATTCCGTTATCGCTTTCTGTTTGCATATTAGACCAATACAAAAAACATTCGCAATATTCGTGCCAAAGCATACATTCCAAAATGTCGGTGGAAGTATCGATTAAACTACCGTATTGAGTAACGTGTTCTTCTTCAACGAGGCAAATTTCCTCGTATAATCTTCTGCCCAAATCGTTTTCATACGCCGCCGCCTGATTCATATAGAAGTTCATTGTTTGCTGTTCGGCGGCAGTTATTATCATAGTATTTAATATCGTCTGAGTGGAATTTTTACTGCCCTCTATATTCTTTTTTACGTTATCGTAAGGGTGACGATGATGAGCAACCGTAGGTCTTGCGGGAGTTATTTCGGTATACGCACCGACAAGCTTTTCTGCGTGAACCCCATCGTCCATATCAAGAAGATTAGAATATCTATACAAATGGTCAAAATCTTCTAAAAGAGCAAAATCCAACGCTTTTTTTACGTTAAAATTTTCCTCTTTTTGTGCCATTTCGGCGGTTAAATCTACTGCTAACTGTTCATAAGAAATAGTCGTTTCTAAAGTGCTTTCGTTTATCGGCTTTAACTGTGCTATTTTTTGTTGTTGCTGTTTTTCAATAAATCTTGAAAGGGAGATTTCTCTTCTCAAATCCATATCGGATATTTTTCTGAAATTTTGATGAGAAAACCAATTTGCCTCGTATTCGCTTCCACACGCCAATATAATTCTGCATTTAGTATAGGGACTCGTTTCGTTTTTGTCGTAATGTTTGGGATAAATATCCTTAAAACTTTGAATATAATTATCCACGGGTTTTGCTTTTTCGTTAAACGGATTCATATTTTTACACTCCTTTTTTATTGGAGTATTTCCGTTTTATAAAAACTTAAACCGAATATAAAAATTTTGTTACAATAAATTTAATCTGCTTTCTATTTCGTTAAAAATGCAATTTAAATTATCTTCCGAATATTCTATCTCGGAAGAATATTGCCTTGCAACGTCGACCAAATCATTAAAAGTAAATTGCCCTTTCTCTTTTTTAACCCCAAGACAAATACTCATAATAATTTTAACACTTAAAAAAGAAAACGCAGCCCTTATCAATAAATCAATTCCGTCTATAGAAGAAGATACGTGTCTAAAAATAAAATACACTAAAAGTTGTTCAAACTCAACGTCATAACCCGTTATTTCTCTATCATCACCTATTAAGTTCAAGTAATTATCCCAATCGGGATTAAGTTTAGATAAAGATTTATAAAACTCTTTCCAAAAAGCCAAATCGCTTTTTTCGTAACGGAATTTAGATTCTTTTTGCAAAAATTCTAATCTTTTTGAAAAAGGAAAATTTCTTTTTTGCCCAAAATTAATTAATTTTTTTCGAAAATCTTTGATTTTTGTTTGAAATTCGGTATCTGTTTTAGAAGAACCTTTTTCTTTAACAAAAATCAGTTCGATTTTTTCCTTTTGTGATAAAATTATTCTTGCTGATTCTTCACAACAAAGTCCCAATCCGACTTCGGTTTCTCCGTTAAAAAAATTTCTGAATCTCGGATGGTCTTTACACGTTTGACAAAGATATCTTTCTCCCACGTTATTTATTATTTCACATAAATTTTTGTCATTTAAAAAAACACACCTGCCGTCGTTATCTTTTTTAAAACTTTTTTTATTAGGGTTTATCCCATTTAAAAGTTTTTCTCTATAATCGTGGTTCAATTTTAAATATTTGTTTTCAGAACGCTTATCAATATCTATTTCCCAGCCCACGCAACAACTGTGTTTGCACTTGTCTTTTATACACTTAAATTTATCGTAATAATTAAATGCGTAATATTTCATTATTCTTCTTTACTACTTTTATTGCCTTTAAGGTGTATAAAAAAACCGTAAGCAAAAATATAAGTCAAACTATATAAAATACCGGCAATTATATCGGTAAACCAATGAACCCCCGAAACCAATCTTCCGATAACGGTAAAAGCACAAAGTATAATACAAATTATTTTTGCACCCAGCAACAATTTTTTACTTTTAATATACTTATCACATACTAAAAAAGCACTTCCTAAAACCGATACCGCTAATACCGTATGAGAAGACGGAAAAGACGCTTCTACCTTTACTGCTTCCGGCATTATTACGGGCCTATAATTTACTATTACTTTTTCAAAAAATACGTAAGTAATTGCCAAAACTAAGTATAAGCAACCTAAAGCGATTATTTCCTTATCAACTTTAAATAAATTTTTTCTTTTAAATAACTGTATAACTCCCATTATAAAGAAAGAAACGACTATACCTATTATAATCACTCCAAGCCAATCGGTAACATTGTTCAATACAAAATGTACACCGATGCCGTCGTGTATTAAACTATTTAAATAAGAAAACCCTACGCTGGTATTTTCAGGTCCTATCGCTTTAACGTCAACCGTTAAAACCAATACTGTAAATAACGCCGTTAAACATAAGCATATAATAAAAGATATCAAATAAAAATTTTTCTTCATAAAAAAATCCCTCCGCTTGTAACTATTAAAATTTTAACAAACGAAAGGACTTTTGTCTACTTTTTTTTATCAAAAATTATGACACTTTTAGTGTCATTTCAATTTTACGTACATAAATGTTTTTATAATTAATAAACAAAAAGAATAAATCGAAGCATACGGCGTTTTTGTTAAAATTAAAAAAAGTAATAAAACTATCGTTAAAATAAAACCTATAATAACCGTATATTTAATTTTTAAAACGTCGTTAAATCGAATAATTATAATTTGAAAAACCGCATTTATTCCCGTTAATCCGATAAAAAGATAATTTAAGATAAGTATAAGAGTGGAAACGTTTTCAAGATTTATTAAGGATACCGCATAATATTTGCCACCACTAAATTCATTGTAGAAAGGCAAAAACAATAATAAAAGATTGAGCAAATCAACTATACCACAAATCAAAACCGAAAAAGTTTTGCGGTCTTTTTTAATGCTTTTATCCGCAAAACTTATAACCTCTTTAGAAGAAATCAAATCATCAACGGAAATTTCAAAGAAATTTGCAATATCTTTAAGAGAATCAATACTTGGAAACCCCATTCCCGATTCCCATTTAGACACAGCGGTCCTAGAAACAAAAAGTTTATCGGAAAGTTGTTCCTGCGTTAAGTTTTTTTGCTTTCTTAAATATTTTAATTTTTCACTAAAATTCATAATTACCAGTCAAATATAACAAAAACATTTTATTTTGTCAATAAAAAAAGAGAAGGCGAAACCTTCTCTTTTTTAATGCTTATATTATCAATAATACGGCCTATTTCTTTTCGCTTTTACAATCTTTATAATATTTATAATCATTTTAATTGCAAAATAAGACATTGCTATAATGCCTATAATAGCGACTATTTTTGCTCCGGTGTGCGGTCCAAATAGTAGATATTGTAACCCCACGCTCAAAACACCTATTAGTGCCGAACTCCCCAAACACGGCCAAAAGTTAGAATCTTCTCTAACGGTTGTAGTTGCGGTAAAAGTAGTTTCGGTTAAGTTCCAAGACCCTTCGGTATATAAATAAGGTTCACTTTTATCAAAAACAATATCATACCACATAAACTCAATGAAACAAATTACACAAATTATTTCCACACAAATATAAGACCAATCGTTTATCTTTGATACATCAACATAATGATTTGCACTTTTAAATGCATTTATTATTAAAATAAGTCCAGACACAAACATAAATACCCAGTTTAAAAAAGGTACTTTTTGACAAATTTTTAATAATATCGCCAAAATGCCTATTGCAACTAAAACGATTACAATTAACGCTACTAAGCTATCCATAATTATCTCCTGTTTTTCTTAGACTTATTTATCTGCGATTTATAGAATTTAGACCTTAACGCAAAGATAATAGATGCTATAGGCGAACAAATCGTCAACAATATTCCCAACATTAATAATAGAGGGTTGTCTACTACTCCTCCCGAATTCTTTACAACAAGGAAAATTCCCAAAGCGAACCCGACAATTCCGCCAATTAAAAGCAACTTCATTTTGTTTTCTTGGCGTTTTAAATATTTTCTATGAAAAGCCCTTATACCTTCTTCGTCAAAGTAATTTTCTTCATTCAAGTTCAAAAATTCATTTAAGCTGTTAACTAACACTCTCATATCCGCAAATGCTTGAGATGCAACATTGTCAAGTTTATATGCCATTAAGTTGCAAGACAAATAAACCGAATTTTTATCCTTCTCGTCTGCATAACCAACTTCATAAAAACCGTACTTCTTAGAAAATGCCACAACGAATTCATTTAATGACGAATAAATTTTATGGGCATATTCATCATAAACATCATCTAATAAATACATAACCCCAACACTTCTTTTTCTTTTAAAAATAATGTCAACATCTATTAAAGACTCTCCATAAAGGAAACTCGTAGTTATACTGTCTTTAGTTATCTTATAATCTTTACCCAATTTTGCAAAATACTTCAACAGTGAATAGTCTTTCATTTTTTTCTCCTTTTGTACAAATTATTACATTTTTACCCTTTTTTATGGACAATTCGCAAATTTATGATATCACACCATTTGGTGTAATGTCAACCGTTTTACGCCATTTGGTGTAAAATAATTATATGGATAAAAAGTATATGGAAGTGTTTGCTAAAAATTTAAGAGAGCTTATAGGAAAAACTTCCGTAAACGAATTTGCAAAAAAAATAGGAATTCCTCAGCAAACGCTTTCGAGATATTTGTTGTGCCAAAGAGAGATATCTCTTGAAAATTTATGTAAAATTGCAGATTATTTTGATGAAAACATAGACGTGTTATTGGGAAGAAAAGATTATTAAAATGCTCGTTAATTTTTAATTAACGAGCATTTTTCTTTTAAGTTCATAATTATGATTTGGAAATTTCTTTTGTCATTGTTAAAAAGCCGTCGGGAGAAAACCCTTCTTTTTTGTAAAGCGATTGTGCGTTTTGGTTAGACGTTAAAACTTCTAATGTAATAGATACCGCTTTGTCTTTATATTCTTCTTGAAGCCAATTCATAAACTCGGAAGCATAACCCTGATGTCTTTCATCGGGACAAACATAAAGTTCGTCTAAAATCAAAACCGTTCCGCCCTCTTCATTGCACCAATAAGAAGTAATGAGTGCATAACCTATAACCTCTTTACTATCTCTTCTTATAATAAAGTACCCAAACAAGTTTTCGTGATGGTCTAAAACCCTGTTAAAGGTCATTTCTGCAATTTTTTTATCGTATTTTCTTAACGTTGAACCCGAAGAATAAAAATCTTCACACAATTTATAGAAAATCTCTTCATCTTCCTTTTGGAAATTTTTAACTATCATATAATAAAACTATCACATCCCTTTTTATTAAATCGCCTTTATTATACAACATTATTTTGTTTTTTCAATAGAGAAATAAAAGTTTTTATATATATTTAATAAGGTAAGAGAAAAAGCCAGCGTCTGCCGACTTTTTGTTTTTTGGCTATGTTGCACGAAATAACTGATTTAAGATTATGACATATAAATTGGCTATTACGATTTGCTTTTAATTGTTTGCCATAAACGAAATCATAAATTTACCCCCATCATTTAATCCATTTTTCCATATATACGCTTTGTTTTTAAACAAGGAGAACCATTGAAGCTAAAGATAAAACAAAAGTAATTATAGCAAACACTCTTAACGGTGATTTTATCTTTGTTCTCTTAATATTATTTTTATCAGCATTAAAATAAGAAAGTTCCTTTGATGTGGCCGCCCCAAGAGACAATTCCTTTAACTTTTTAACAAATAAATCTTTTTTAATTAAATAAGATGATTTAAAATACTTATTGCTATTTCTAATTTTTGACAATATAACAAATGTGACTATATCCGCAACAAACATAATGGGAAGAGCTTTATTTACTGCCAACTTCAAAATCGGAATTATTCCTCCGACACCCAATGAAATACCATTAATTTTACTTAAAATTGAAATAACCAAAACAAATATATTTATAACAATAGTTATAAAATCAAACAAATTTGCTTTCTTTTTACATAATCTTTTATCATTGTCGTTGTTAGGATTTTCGCCCCAAATCATACCATTTTTTGTCGCAAAACCGAAGCCTTTATATCCTTTTTTATTATATTGATATTCTAACTGATAAACAGGAATATTATAATAATCTATTTTTAATATGTCAATACTACAACTTTTAATTATAAATGTTTCATAACTAAGATGCTCTTTACTCGTTTGAAACTTTAGTCCGTTCACACAACTATCTACTAAAAATTCTATTGCCTCAGAAAATGCATCATCGTAAATATTTTCTAGTGCTGAATCTTCTTTACAAATAAAATCATTTTTAGACTCACTCACACTTTTAAAGAAAGCCCAATTTTTAGGTGTGTTCATACCTTTTGAGGAATACATACAAGAATCAAAATTATAACCTTTGTTTGCAACGTTTTTTTCATTAACCATAGGTGCAGAACAAATTTGATAATATGTACTATCAAATGGAACCGCCTGATCACCTCCAAATTGTTTTACAGTTGAAGAAAATGATATGTCTACTCTTGCTGTTATCACAAAATATTGCTCTTCAGATACTGTCGGCTTCTGAAAATTTGCGGTCAAAATATCTTTAGGAGTACTTTCATATGTCGATAATCCATAGAAAAATCTATGCAAAAAATCTTTTTCGCTATCTTTGTTTTTTAATTCTAACTTAGATTTAGATATATGGTTTGTATTAATTTCAATATTGCTAACCCTCATTACAATTCCCCTTTGTTTTTAAGTGTCTCTCACCTTTTTGCTTAATTATATCAAGTCTTTTAAGACTTGTCAAGTATTTTAAGACTTAAAATGTTTATAATTTAGTTATGGGGTACAAAGAAAGAATAAAAGAATTAAGACTAAATAACGGATTAAGTCAAATGCAATTAGCACAAAAACTTAATATTAGTCAATCCGCCATTGCAAAATGGGAACTAGGGAAAACGGAGCCGACCGCATCCGCACTAATTTTATTATCAAAATTTTTTAGAGAAACAACCGATTATATTTTAGGTTTAGAAGATTAAAAGCATCAACATAAGTTGATGCTTTTATTTTAAGATTGACGACAGCAATAAAAGAAAAACACCAACTTTTTTGTTGGTGTTTAATTTTTGTATGTAAAATTAAAATTTCAAATTAAAAAACAACTATCTTGCCGTTTTTCTTAAATGCCTTTTTGGCTTTTTTAAGATATTGTTTAGCGACCATACGCATTACCAAACGATAGAAACAGCCGACAAGTAGCGGAATTCCAACCACAGCAGGACAAAGAATGATAGATAAAATCCAAAATCCAGAACTTCTTGGTGTCCACGAAATTGCCTTTAACCACTTATTAACGTTTGATTTAGGATTGTTTGCAACATCTTCCGAACAGCCAACGAAAATTTCAAGAGAAAGACATTCTTGATAATATGATGTACGTTCTTTTACGTTAAACGTACCACTACCTTCATAGGTGGCTTCATAGCCGTCTTTTATAGTTCTTTCAGAAGCATCTTTAATAGGGTGAAGACCAAAATAGTTTGCCGGAATATATCCGTTTCTATCCTTATTCCAACCGTCCTTACCCCCTATGGCAGTAATTAATCGGTCGTGACGTTGCGTAATATTACCTTTAAGTTTACACGGAATTTGAACGATATCCCCTTCTTTCCCAGAATAATAAATTTTTTTAAACGAATCAAACATAACTCACCTCACAAAACATAAAATTTTAAAAGCTCAATAGAGCAATCACAACAACTATTCTCTTTTGTTGTTTCTTAATTTAGCACCATAGTGCTACTTTTTTATATTCTACTACCATAGTGCTAAAATGTCAATGATATTTTAACAAAAAGTTAAAAAGGTAAAGTTTTATGGAAATTATTGTTGGCAAAATAATTAGAGAACTAATGAAAATAGAAAAAATCAACCAAACTACACTTGCCAAGAAAATAGGGGTAAAACAAAACACTGTAAGTGCTTGGGTGTTAAATAAAAAAGAACCTAATATCACGTCTTTATGGCTACTTGCCGATTATTTTGACGTAGATATCGATTATTTGGTGGGAAGAAAAAAATTTTAAGTGTAAACTCTGACGACACTCACGAACTGTCAACAGTTCACTGTCGGAACGACAGCAATAAAAGAAAAACACCAACTTTTGTTGGTGTTTTCTTTTATGTAAAAAACTTAAACTTTTTTCTTCTCTTAAATTAAAATTTGCAACAATATATTTAAATTATATTTATACGTTTCTTTCTTAACAGTGCAAACGTCTATAAGCCATAAAATTCCACATAATCCACCAGTAAGCAATTTTAAAACGCCTCTTCCTATTTTACCGAGCATAAAACTATCAATTCCCAATTCCCCTAAAAGCAAAGACAAAATAAGCAATGTAGTAGGGTCTTTGTAATCTTCTGCAAACAACAACGTTTCCTTGTCATCGTCTGCTTTTAAAAGCTTTTCCTTTATCATAGGAATAGACATCCTATCAAAATATTTTCCGTTTTGTGCTAAAAACAAGTCCACCTTTTCTTTTGTCATAATATTTCTCCTTAAAAAAAATTTATAATTATATATCTTGAAAACAAGCAAATTCCTATAATAACTGAATACCAGTCTACCCATTTGCCTCCGCCTAATTCTTCTTTATGTGTTAAAACATACACAGCAAAAACAGTTGGCAAAGCCATAAAATTAAAAGTTAAATATCCCTTAAAATCAAGTCTAAAAAGTGACATAATCGCCCTCGACATACCGCACGCAGGACAACTTACACCAAAAATCGCAACAAATGGACAAGTCGTATTAAAAAGTTTGAGTAAAAACCTATATAAAAAAAATATAATTATCAAAAATATATCTTTTTTTACCCAATCTATTATTTTTCTCATTATTTTGTCCATCATTAGTATACTATAGTATTCGTATATTGTCAAGTAAAATTTTATAATAGTATTGTAAAAATAGATTTTGGGTATTAATATGTTAATGTTATTGAACGAAAACATAAAATCGTTACGAATTAGTACGGGACTAAATCAAGTGGAATTCGCAAAAAAAATAGGCGTATCCAAACAATGTGTTTCAAACTGGGAAAACGATAATGTCTTGCCCTCAATAGAAATGCTTGTAAAACTGTCGGATTTTTTTAACGTTTCAACAGATTATCTTTTAGGAAAACAACAATTAAAAACAGTAAACGTGGAAGGGCTAACAGATAAAGAGATAACGCATATAAATTTTATAATAGACGATATAAAGAAAAATAAGAATAAATAAGATAAATCATTAACAAAAAAAGAAAGCATAGCGTTTTGCTATGCTTTCTTTTTGGCTACCCCTGACAGTCGCTCCTCCGCTTCGCTACGGAGCATTAGCCCATCAATGTTTGTCCGTCAAAGGTTTGGCGGGCGACTTGCCCCCATTTTGACACTATAAAATAAACTTTTGACACCGTGCAACAAAGCGCTCGGTAGTGAGTTTACGAACGGACGAGCGTCGACGACACTCACGTGGCAAAGAAGCGGTTTCTTTGCCCTTTTTTGCTAAAAATATGCCACTGGCATATTTTCTACACGCAAAAAACAGTTGAACAACCTCATAATTTCGTTGTTAGTGACGAAGTTTCGTCAGTTCGAGAGTATACTAAGAACAAACAAAAAAAGAGAGTATCGTTTGATACTCTCTTTTTTTTTGGCTGACTTTTTTGTTTTGTTTTCGAACTTTCTATTTCGGCAAAAGGTATTACTTCCTTTTCTCGATTGCCGTTATATATTATCTTTATACTATCATCATATAAATAAATACTATTTACAAAGGTATCTACAAGTTTTCGCTTTCCTTCTCTCGTATCGGTATCTATCTTTCTAAAATCTAATAATGCTTGCTTAAACTGTTCTTTTGTAAGTAGCGGTGCTTTAATATTTTCTTCGACAAGGCTTTCTTCAATATCCCTCTTTCTTGATTCTAACGAAGACAGTTTTTCAAGCAAGGCATCCGAAGAAACACCTTTTGCTATTGCACTTACGATATTATCGATTTCTTTTTGATTTTCTTTTAACTGTTTTTCTAAAATAGGAATTACAGTATTTTCTTCAAATTGAAATTTCTCTAACTGTTCAGCGAGATAGTCAATCGTTTTATCCTGCGAAATGATTTCGAGAATTTTTGAAACAACTAATTCTTCAATAGCGTTTTTATCTACTTTCTTTTTATCGCACTCGTGTTTTCTTTGTCTGTTACAAGCGTAGTATTTATACACTTTGCCGTTATAACTCGTTCCCGAATACGCCGTCATAATAGCACCGCATTTCCCACAAAACAATTTCGTGGTTAAAATATAGTCATCGTCTTTTCTGAAAGTCGCTGGTGCAATAGAAAATTTATGCACTGTTGCTTGAACTTTTTCAAACGTAGTTTTGTCTATTATCGGTTCACACCAGTTTTCGTGAGTATAACCTGCCGTGGAATATTCTCCGATATAAATTCTGTTAGAAAGCATATATCTAACGCTTTGATAACTCATCGGCTTACCTTTCTTATTGAGAATATTCTTTTCTACAAAATATTTATGTATTTCTTTTATAGGTTTTCCGTCGGCACACATTTTAAATGCCAATTTGATTATATCAACCACCGATTCGTCGATATATAATTTGTGGTCTTTTGCGTAATACCCGAAAGGTTCTTGTCCTCCGTTCCATCTTCCGTTAATTGCATTTTCCTTCATACCACGTTTAACTTTAACGGAAAGTTCTGCCGAGTAATATTCGGCATAGGCTTCAAACATTGCCTTAACGATTATACCTTCCGGTCCGTCGGCAATTTCTTCTTTTACCGAAAGAAGTCTAACCCCGTTATCACTTAATATCTTTTGATAAACGGCACTGTCGTAACGGTTTCTTGCGAAACGGTCAAACTTCCACACGATAACCGTATCGAATTGATGAGTTTTGCTATCGCTTATCATCCTTTGAAAATCAGGTCTGTTATCGGTTTTAGCGGAAAGAGCACGGTCAATATACGTTCCGACAATATCTATATGATTGTATTCAGCATATTCTTTACACTCACGAAGTTGTCCTTCGATAGACGCTTCGTTTTGCTTATCCGAACTATATCTTGCATATATAACCGCTCTCATATCTTCTCCTTTAAGTGTAGAATACACTTTAATTTTACTTGCATTTACGACTAACTTTCAAATGAAAAATTAACTTTCTAAAATATAATCTTTTAATAAAAAATCAAATAGATTTACAATTAAAACGCCATCTTCGTTATAATGTGTGTTTATAACATCTTTTACGATTATTACTTTCTTAAAAGAATCCGGAATTCTAAGTAATGAATTTTGTTCTTGCAACATTTTTTCTCTATCGGGAATTGATAGTGCCGACTGAATATAATAACGCTTGTCCGCCATATTACAAACGAAATCCACTTCTGCTTGAACTCTTACGGATTTTCCGTTTTCAAGTTTACTGTATTCCACAACCCCAACATCAATATTATAACCTTTAATTTTAAGTTCGTTATAAACTATGTTCTCCATAATATGAGTTTCTTCGTTTTGCCTAAAATTAAGCCTTGCATTACGAAGTCCCATATCAGTAAAATAATATTTAGAAGGAGTATTGATATATTTTTTACCTTTAATATCGTATCTTTTTGACTGTGAAATCAAAAACGAATCGCTTAAATATTCCAAATAATTATTTAACGTATCGGGATGAACGGATACTTGTTTAACGCTCTTAAACGTATCGGATAATTTTTTAGGGTTTGTCAGCGAACCTATCGAAGAAGAAAGAATATCTAATAATTCCGAAAGTTCCGCATCGTTACGTATTTTATTTCTTTCTTTAATATCCGTTAAATATGTTTCATCAAAAATATTTTTTAAATAAGTTGATTTATCTTCGTTTGTTTTATATTCAAGCACTTTTGGAAGTCCACCGTATAAACAATATTCCTTCCACGCATCTTCTTTGCTTCCATTATAAGCCGAATAAAACTCCTTAAAAGATAACGGAGCAATATGTATCTCATCTCCACGACCACGGAACTCGGTTATTATATCTTTGGATAAAAACTTTGCGTTGCTTCCCGTGACGTAAGTATCCGCATTTTTAATATGCAAAAAACTATTAAGCACGTCTTCAAATTCCGAAACGAATTGAACTTCGTCTAAAATAATATAATATTGCTTATCATCAACGATTTGTTCGTGGACGTATTTACATAACGTATCTGGATTGCGATATTCTTTGTTTATTCTATCGTCTAACGCAAGTTTAATAATATGTCTATCATCTACACCTTGTTCCTTTAAGTAATTGTAAAACAATTCAAAAAGCAAATATGATTTACCGCATCTGCGAACACCGGTTATTACCTTAATTAACCCATTTCCGATTCTATCTATTATCTTTTGTAAATAAATATCCCTTTTTATTTTCATACTTCACCTATTAGAAATTTAAGCATTGTTATGCAAAAATTTTCAATAACATTATACCTTAGACAAACTTATGTGTCAATAGTTTACTGACATATTTTAAAAAGAAAAAGAACGAAGATTGTTAAAAAACAATATTCGCCTTTTAATTTAAAATATGCTATTAATACAATTTAAAAATTTTTCTGTTCCTTCATCAGCTTTAACGATTTAATAAAAACCATGTTTTCATTATAATTTTATTATTCTACGCTTTTACCGCTACGTCGATGACGCGGTTTAACAAATAAATGATCTTACGGAGAAAATACGTGGGCTATGCCCTAATTGAAATAAGGAGATAAGGAAATTATGAGATACGATTACAAAGCACAATAACTTGGGAATATCCGACAAAGAATTAGATTCTCTTGCCCGAATATTATACCCAATACTAAAAGATTACATCTTAAAAAAACTGGCCCTACAATAAATGTTGGGGTGTAGAAAGAAATATCGTTTTACATATTCCGTCAACATTAAAGGACAAAGACATTAAAGACGTTTCGGCAATAGATTGCCAAAAATGTATAAATAATTGTAATTTAAGTAGAACGAGATTAGAATTGTTTGATATTTTTCACGGGGCGTTTTTAATGGCGTATAAGTTAGGAATAGTGGAAAAAGATATTTCGATGCTTTTAGTAAAGCCGAAACATATAAGAGTAATAGGACAGGCTTTGACTTGCGAAGAAGTAAACGAGTTTACGGCAAAGATACAAAAAAGCCGGTACTATTACGTTTATATGTTTTATCTTCTCACCGGTTGCAGAAGAGCCGAAGCGTTAAGCGTTACGTTAAACGACATTGACTATAAAAACTGGCCCTACAATAAATGTTGGGGTGTAGAAAGAAAACACTTCAACATTTTTGTTTTTTAAATAAAAAAAGTTGAGCATTAAAAGTTTTTCTCGTATAATATTTTTGCTACAAAACATAA
>JAZLMI010000069.1:0-2369 GCA_045598545.1 Christensenellaceae bacterium
AGATACAGTAGGAAAGAATACGAAAGCGATAAAAGAATATATATCAACGCAATTAGAAAAAGATAGGCAAGCAGACCAGTGAAGTATATTTGACCCGAGGGACCCGATTACGGGTAGCAAGTAAAAAGTGCATGACTGGCAGGTCAAAAAAAAGACGCACTTGTGCGTGCGCCAGTTTTGTTAGGGCTATGCCCGAAAATGTAAAACCACCGGCTATGCCGGTGGATATTTATTTTAGTTGCGAGGCATAACGCTTGCCTTTATTTTTTTTATTGTGTATAATATTACGGTAAAATAATTTTAAGGTGAACTCTATGAATAAAAAACCTAATTGTATAATAATAATGGACGGCTACGGATACAATCCGCAAGAAAAGGGTAACGCCATATTAAAAGCAGACAGCGTTAACGTTAAAAGACTTATGAAGGAATATCCTTCTACTTATATCGGGGCTAGCGGTATGGACGTAGGACTTCCCGAAGGGCAAATGGGTAATTCCGAAGTAGGACATTTAAATATCGGTGCAGGGAGAGTCGTTTACCAAGACTTAACTAAAATAACCAAATCTATTACCGACGGAGATTTCTTTACTAATCCTGCTCTTTTAAAAGCTATGGATAATGCCAAAAAAGGCAAGAAACTTCACCTTATGGGACTTTTATCCGACGGTGGCGTTCACTCGCATATAACTCATCTTTACGCCCTTTTGAAAATGGCAAAAGATTTAGGTATAAAAGAAACTTTCGTTCATTGTTTTTTAGACGGCAGAGATACTCCTCCGTCTTCGGGGAAAGATTATATATCCGCTCTTCAAAAAGAGATGGATAAATTGAATTACGGAAAGATTGCGTCGATATCGGGAAGATATTACGCAATGGATAGAGATAATAACTGGGATAGAACGGTTATGGCTTACGATATGTTGACTTACGGCACGGGAATTTTTGCGGACAGTCCTATCGAAGCGATTACCGAAAGTTATAAAAAGGGCGTAACCGACGAATTTGTTCTTCCGACAAATATGTGCGTAAATAACGTTCCTTTTGGACTTATAGAAAAGGGAGATTCGGTAATATTCTTTAATTTCCGTCCCGATAGGGCAAGACAGATTACACGTGCTATTTCTCAAAAAGAATTTATGCCTTACGAAGATAAAGAAAAGGGCAAGAAAATGTATTTTGAGAGAAAAACGGGATTTTTATCTCCCGTATTCGTAGGTTTTGCGGTATACGATTCTTCTTTTAAGGACGTATACGTTGCGTTCCCGCCGGAAGATATTACTAATACTCTTCCGCAATATCTTTCTTCTTTAGGATTAAAGCAACTTCACATTGCGGAAACTGAAAAGTATGCACACGTAACCTTTTTCTTTAATGCGAAGTTAGAAGCACCGGTTGAAGGGGAAACTAGAATAGTTATTCCTTCTCCCAAGGTTGCGACTTACGACTTAAAACCCGAGATGAGTGCTTACGAAGTTACCGATAAGGTTTTAGAAGAACTTTCTTCGGATAAGTACGACGTTATGATTCTTAATTTTGCGAATTGCGATATGGTAGGACATACGGGCGTATTCGACGCTGCGGTTAAGGCTGTTAAAACGGTAGACGAATGCGTAGGAAAAGTTATAGATAAAATTCTTTCTTTGGGCGGAAGTGCAATAGTTACCGCAGACCACGGCAACGCCGACAAAATGATTGATGAAAACGGTGAACCTTTTACCGCTCATACGACTAACGTAGTGCCTTTAATAGTTGTCGGAGAAGAGTTTAAGGGGAGAAAACTTTTGGACGGTGGAAAACTTTCCGATATCGCTCCCACGCTTTTAGATATGATGAAAATAGCAAAGCCGAAGGAAATGACGGGAAAATCTTTGTTAAAAGATTAAAAAAATAAGGAAAAACAGTTGTAAAAAACCGTTTTGTATGGTATAATTTTTTTGCTTTTAGAAAAAAGGCGTTTTACTTAAAACGTTTTAAGGAGAATAATATGGGTATAGATGTGAATTCTGTAATATTGGCGTCGGGCGGATTTTGGAACGTTTGGCCGGTATTCAAAATAATTGCACTTATAATTATGGCACTTTGTGCCTTGTTTATCATTTTGGTAGTACTTTTTCAACCGGGTAACGATTCCGGAATAGGTGCTTTAAACGGACAACAAACCGAAACTTTTTTAGGAAAGAACAAAAGTAAGACTTTTGAACATAAAATGAAAAAACTTACCGTTATAAGCGGAATAGTTTTTGCGGTATTATGTATAGTTTTCGCAATAGTCGCACTTTTTGCTAGTAAGTAATATAAAAAGTTTTAGGCGGTTTCCGTTTAGGAAACCGCTTTTTTTTAGCATTTATAATTGCAAACAATCTTAA
>JAZLMI010000070.1:0-3963 GCA_045598545.1 Christensenellaceae bacterium
GTCGTTTTTTTCTTCTTCCTATAAAAAATCGGCAAAAAGAGAGCCTATATTAGATAAAATAGTGAAAGACGAGTATTCTAAATTACTCGAATATGAAAAGAATTCGTGCGACAGTATAGATATGATTTCAGACCCGTTCGGGAATATGATGCAAAAGATATTTAGAGAACTCTTAGGAGAAAACGCTACCGAAAATACCGATATACTTTCTTATAATTTCGGCAAATGGATATACTTAATAGATGCTTTAGACGATTTTGATAAAGACAAGAAGAAAGGAAATTTTAACATATTCAATAACGTATATAAAGACGCTGGTTGCAAAGATGCTCTTATAAAAAAGTACGGTAAGGAAATAGGTGAGATTTTTTCTTCCATATTGTACGATATAAAAGACAGTGCAAGTAAAATAAAATATAAATTTAATCACGATTTAATTGATAATGTGTTGAATTTAGGGCTTAAAAACCAAACGAAAATGATAATGGAGAATATAAAATGCAAGAATACTACAAAATTTTAGGTATTAACGAAAACGCTACCGACGAAGAAGTGGATAACGCATATAAAGCGTTAAAGGAAGAATATTCTAAGGATAGATTTTTAGAAGGCGAAAAGGGTAACGATGCCGCTAAAAATTTGACTAAGTTAGAAGAGGCTTATAGCGAGATAAAGGATTATAGAAAGAATAATAACGGACAAAAATCTGCACCTAATTTATCCGAAGTAGAAAATCTTATAAAAGAAAATAAACTTGCCGAAGCACAAGTAAAACTTGATGATTGTTCGGATAGAAATGCAGAGTGGCATTATCTTCAATCTGTTATTTTTTATAAGAAAAATTGGACGAACGAGAGTAAAAAGCAGTTGGAAATTGCTATAAGTATGGATTCTAATAATGCTAAATATAAAGAATCTTACGAAAAATTAAAACAAAAGACCGATTATAGTGAACAGTTCCGTTCGGGAAATGCAAACTATTCTGCAAACGATACTAATAGGCAAATGGGCGGTACAGACGAAAATGATTGTTTAAGATGGTGTACCACTATGCTTTGTTTGAATTGTTTGTGCAACGGTTGTTGTAGATAATGAAAAGTAAAGTTTTGGCATTGTCGGCTATAAGTGCAGGGCTTCAAGCGGTGTTCTTGACCGTTGGGGCTTACGTTATGGAAGCGGATTTACTATGTTTAGTCATCGCTTCGGCTTTTTCGACATTGCCTTTTTATTATAATTCGTATAAAGGAAGTATCCTTTCCTTTTTGGCAGGAACGGTTATTGCCTTTTTGTTTAGCGGATTTAATATTTTATCTTTGGTCTTTCCGTGTTATTTAGGGTTTTTCGGAATATTCCCGATAGTATTGTCTAAATTAAAAGAAAAAAAATTAAATAAATATTTAATTTTATTTATAGGTCTAATTTGGTGCGTTGCCGTTTTTTATGGCAGTTATTTTTATTACACTCTCGTGATGAAAGGGGTTCTGGAAGGGTTCCCTTCTTGGCTTTCTTGGATTAAAGATTTTATACTTGTAGTAGTCGGCGTTTTAGGTGTAGTGTTTTATTTCGTATACGAAAGATTTTTATACTCCATAAAAATTTTTATGAATAAATACCTTGGTAAAATTATAAAATAGGAAGTTGTATGCAGAAGAACGAGGAAAAAATAGGAACGGTTTTTTCGGTTGGCTCTAACGGAGAAGGGATTTTAAAAGATGACGGGACGGTTGTTTTCGTTCCGTTTTGTTTACCTCAAGAAAAAATCAAATATAAAGTTTTAAAGGTTTCTTCTAAATGTGCTTTCGGAAAGGTTTTGGAAGTAATATCGCCTTCTGAGAACAGAGTAACTCCTAAATGTTCGGTATTTTTAAAATGCGGAGGCTGTCAATTACAGCACGCTATATATAATAAACAGTTAGAAATAAAACGTGATAATGTAATAGACGCTTTTAAAAAAGTTGCCCTTCTTTTTGTACCCGTAAACGATACCGTCGGTAGCGATAAAGAGTTTAGATATAGAAATAAATTGCAACTTCCGATAGCAGAAATCAACGGTGAAACCGTCGTTGGGTTTTATGCCGAGAATTCTCATCGGGTAGTTCCGATTGAAGATTGCGTTATAAATCCTATTTGGACTTCTTCTTTGATAGTAGCGGTAAAAAGATATATTAAGGAATTTTCTCTTAAAGGTTATAGAGAAGAAACAAATAGCGGAGATATAAGAGAAATTACCGCAAAGGAAGCGGATAATAAACTTATAATAACGATAGTTACAACAAAAAGAAGCGATACTGAATTTAGGTTCGTAGAGATTTTAAAAGAAGAATTAAAGCAAGAATTTTCACTCTACGTAAATATAAATAATAGCGAAAGAAACGCAGTGTACGGCGAAAAGTTTTATTTGGTATACGGTAGCCCTTCTATACAAGCAGAGATGCTCGGTATAAATTATAAGGTTGGCGTTCAAAGTTTTACACAAGTTAATCCTTACGTGTGTAAACTGCTCTATTCTGAAGTTAAAAACAGTTTAGATTTAGATGATAAAATGACCGTTATAGACGCTTATAGCGGTGCGGGGCTTATGAGTGCCGTAATAGCAAAATCTTGCAAAAAAGTTATCGGGATTGAAATAGTAAAAGAAGCCGTGGAATTAGCTAACGAACTTGATAAAGATAACGGGTTAAGCGATAGAATAACTAATTATCAAGGAAAGTGCGAAGATATATTGCCAAAGATTATAGAGAAGGAAGATAAAAAGAATTTAGCGTTAGTGCTAGACCCACCGAGAAAGGGAGTGGATTTTAACGTTATTCAAGCGATAATAGATAGCGGTATAGAAAAAATAGTATACGTTTCTTGTAAGCCTTCTACTTTGGCTAGAGATGTCGGACTTATAGTAGGTAGTTTAAAGTACGAAGACGGTAGTATAAAAAAGTCGGATAAATATATTCCGAGATATAATATTCAGAAAGTTCAGCCTTTTGATATGTTCCCTGAAACAAAGCACGTTGAAACTCTCTGTGTTTTAGAACGAATAAACCACAATATATAGAATTGTTAATATTTGTCCACTGCCCACGTTTTGCTTACTTTGGTTTACCGCCGTGAATAATGTATTACATATAAATAGCATTTATAAACAACTTATCCAAATGTTTTGTTGACATTTTTTGATGTTTTGTGTATAATATCGGTTGTGGAAATCGGCTGTCAATTTATGCACTAATTTTTATTGCTGACAGTTGATGGTAAAAGGACGGTTGCCTCTTTTGTTATCTCACGATGGTGAGAATATTTTGAGGTTAAAATATATTGCCCTCGTGAGAAATTTATTTCAAAGGAGGATAACAATATATGAATTTTACTTTTTTTAATATTTGTACCTTTGTAGGTATGCTTGTTAGTATTATTTCATTAATTATTTATTTGATTAAAAAATAATTTACATAAAAAAAGTAAGCCGTCTTTGCAGAGACGACTTATTTTTGTGTTTTAACACTAAAATTTAAATGTCTAGGCAACCGTCTTTCGGTTTCCACATTTTTATTTTATGATATTTTTTTATAAATGTCAACACATTTTTATAATTTTTTATAATTTTAAATGAAATTAAAAAGTTTTAAGGTTGAAGATAAATGAAAAAATTCCTATCATTAATTTTAATTTGTTTTATATCAATAACGTTTTTTGGGTGTGGAAAAAGTGAACAGGGCTATCAAGATTATATTGATATGGCAATATATAATGCAAGTAATCTTTTAATTCAAAATGGTCATAATGATATAATTGTTAGTGCAGAGAAGTCTTCTAAATCGGGTGATACGCAATTTTATAATCTATTGCTTACGCCTGATAAAGACGCAGATTATGTAGAGATACTTAAAATATTAGATTTACTTGATTCTAATACTTATTTTGATGCAAGTGAATGTGATTTTAAAATATTTTTTCCTCTAGAGTATTATG
>JAZLMI010000071.1:0-4182 GCA_045598545.1 Christensenellaceae bacterium
AAAGTATACCCCGAAAAATTTACTATAACGGTAATGATATTACCCTTTCTATCGATACGACTGAAAGATATAACGTTATTATCCTTCTCGTCTGCAGAAATCCACTTAAACCCGTTCCAAGAATCTTCTATTTGATATAGGGCGGGATTATTTTTATACACGAAATTAAGTTCTTTTGTAAATAGGTGAAGTTTTTTATGATTATCGAATTTTAACATAAAAAACTCTAAACCCTCTTTATAATTCCACTCTTTAAATTGACCGTATTCATTGCCCATAAAATTAAGTTTTTTACCGGGGTGTGCAAACATATAACACAAAAATGCTCTCATATTAGCGAATTTAGAAGGAATATCTCCCGGCATTTTATCTAGCAACGATTTCTTGCCGTGAACGACTTCATCGTGAGATATCGGTAATATATAATTTTCGCTAAAAGCATAATACATTGAAAAAGTTATCTTATTGTGGTTTCCCGACCTAAAATACGGGTCGCAAGCGATATAATATAAAGAATCGTTCATCCAACCCATATTCCATTTAAAATTAAAGCCCAATCCCCCTACGTCAACGGGCTTCGTAATTAAAGGAAAAGCAGTAGATTCTTCCGCAATCATAAGAGCATTAGGGAAATTTGAAAAAATCACGGTATTTAATTTTTTCAAAAATGCAATCGCTTCTAAATTATAATTACCGCCGTTACAATTAGGAATCCATTCCCCGTCTTTTCTATCGTAATCTAAATACAACATAGATGCAACAGCATCTACCCTTATTCCGTCAACGTGATATTTTTCAAACATAAATAAAGCGTTTGAAATTAAAAAACTCTGAATTTCGTTTTTTCCCCAATTAAAAATTCTAGTTCCCCAAGATTTATGTTCGGTCCTTCCAAACCCAGAATCTTCGTAACAGGGTGTACCGTCAAACTCATAAAGTCCGTGTTCGTCCTTAGGAAAGTGTGCCGGTACCCAATCAATTATAACCGATATACCGTTCTTATGGAATTCATCGATAAGTGCCATAAAATCTTTCGGCGTACCGAATCTGGAAGTTACCGCATAATATCCAGTAACCTGATATCCCCAAGAGCCGTCAAACGGATATTCGGAAACAGGCATAAATTCAACGTGAGTATATCCCATTTGAACCACGTAAGGCACTAATTCTCTCTTTAAGTCGTTATAACTGTAATAATTGCCGTCTTCGTACCTTTTCCAAGAAGCAAGATTTACTTCGTAAATATTTATAGGTTTATCATAAGGAGAAGACTTGCCTTTCAAAAACTCTTCGTCTTGCCAATAATACCCTTCCAAGTCGTATATTTTGGAAGCAGTTTCGGGAGTGGTTTCACAATGAAAGGCGTATGGGTCTGCTTTTAACACGGTTTTCCCTTTATGGGTTATCGCAAATTTATAATTATCGTATTCCTTTAACCCTTCTACTTTAACTTCCCAAACCCCCTGTTCACTTATTTTTTTTAAAGGGCTAGAAGAATTATCCCAATGATTAAAATCCCCAACAAGACAAACGCTTTCGGCGTTTGGTGCCCAAGTACGGAAAACGACACTTTTTTTGCCGTCCGTAAAATGTGCACCCAAATAGTCGAAAGCACGATAATTAGTTCCTTGATGGAATAAATATAAAGGTAAATTTCCGTTATCGGTAGCAGAATCCTTTTTCATATTTTTTAACAAATATAATCAGGATTTTTCTTTGGAGAAGAATCCATTTCCTTTTTGGTTTGTTCGTAACCTTTTCTTCCGAAAAGAGCGTAAGTGGCATTTTTACCACCCTCTACACCGGGTTGATTAAAGGTATCGATATTTAAAATTGCTCCCGTAAATGCAGTTTCCATTTCAAACATAAAGAGTAATTCTCCTATCGTAAACGCATTTACCTCGGGAAGCATAATCGTATAGTTAGGTCTTTTAGCAGTGGTGAGAGCATATTCTGTCGCTTTTCTTTCCGCATTTATAAGTTCGTTCATTGTATGTCCGCATAAGAAATTAACGTCTGAGATATCATCACAACCTTTTGATATCTCTACGGTCTTACGGTAATTTTCTACGCCTATAAAGGTAACTACTTTATCGAAGGGTCCTTCCCTATATAATTGAATTTGAGAATGTTGGTCCGTAACACCCAAAGCTTTTACCGGAGTTTGACCTGCATAAATGTAGTTTCCGTCCTTGTCTACGGCTTTTCCCAAACTTTCGCCCCAAAGTTGGCAATACCAATCGGCGATATATTTAAGGCTATCCGCATAAGGCATCATAACGGAAATATTTTTCCCGTTTTTCATAGAAAGATACTCTAAAACAGCCGAAATAAGGGCAGGATTTTTCTTTATGTTTTTGACAGAACAAATTTTATCCATATAAGAAGCCCCTAAAAGCATTGCTTTTATATCTATTCCGCAAACCGCCGCAGGAAGTAAACCAACCGGACAAAGTTCTGAAAATCTTCCACCAACTCCGTCTGGAATATAAAAAGTTTTAAGTCCTTCACTCTTTGCTATCTTTATAAGGTTTCCTTTATTTGCAGAAGTCGTTGCAATCATATGGTTTTTAGCGTCTTTACCGTACTTTTTCTTTAATATGTCCATTATGATAAGATATTGCGACATAGTTTCACTGGTTGCACCACTCTTAGTTATAACGTTGAATACTGTTTTATCTAAATCCAAAACGTCTAAAAGTGCTACCATTCTTTCAGGGTCAACGTTATCTTCAACGTAAAGTTTAGGGAATTTTCTAACAGATTTTTTTAATTCGTTATGTCTTAAATGACACAAAGCATTAAATACTGCTATCGGTCCTAAAGCAGAACCGCCTATACCCAAAACCACGAAATTATCCGCTTTCTTTTTTATATCTTTAGCGGTAGCAATAATATCTTCTACGATTTCTTTTTGGTTGTAAGGAAGTTCCGTCCAACCCATCATACCCGTTCCACGCTCTTTTTTTACCTTATCAAAAGCGGAATACGCAAGATTTTTTACTTTATTAAAATCCGACGGTTTAAGTCCTTGTTCTTCCCCGATATAGTCGGAAGTCATATTGTTGTAATCTAAAACAAGTTTCATTTTTTTACGCCATTCTGCGTTCATCTTTGCCATAATACACTGCTCCTCATATAACATATTTTATATATATAAATATAATAATACTTTGATTGGTAAAAGTCAATACAGATTAGATTATTTTAAGCCAAATTTTTCCAAAAAGAAATAAAAAATATCCACTTTGAAGCAAAGTGGACATAGTAAACCAAAAATATTTATTTTTCTTTTTTTATAAAAAACGGAATTTTCTTTATTGCATAAAATACAATGAGTCCAATACCTAACGCTACGAATATTATTGATTGCCATTGAGAAGCATAAAGTCCAAAAATATTTCCTCTTTCGGCATCGGTACGGAAAAATTCCAAAATAAATCTCCACACTCCGTACGCTATCAGATATATTTGAACCGTAATATTACAGCGTTTTTTTAGTAACAATAAAGACAGTACCGCAAACAAAACAAACAAAAACAAAGATTCATATAATTGCACGGGAACATAATACCCGTCCAAAAAAACTTCTCCCGAAAACGAATCGTAAATATATCTTGCAACCGTTCCGAAAGTATAAGAATCTCCAACTCTTTCCCCATGGCAACAACCTGCCATTAAACACCCTATCCTTCCAAAAGCGTGAGCGACAGTTATACAACAAGGAGCGGTAACTAAAACCTTGTTAAAGTCCTTTTTATGTATGTCTTTATTTTTACCCGTAAAGCAAAATTTTCCAGCCACAAAGTAAATTATAATAAATACAACGGCACCACCTATAAATCCGCCCATAGCGGTTATGCCTGCACCATAAAAATCAAACCCTTTATTAGGATTAACTATATAATCGTATACAGCCTGATAAAGTTTAGCGATTACAAAACCCAAAGCAATAGCGGCTATTGCAACGAAAAACGTAAAATCCTGTACTTGCTGAGACATATTTAATTTTTTAGTATATAGATAGTATACTAAAAGGCAAACGAGTATCCCTACGGCAATACATATTCCGTATAGATGAACCCCTTTTCCAAAAACAGTAAATAATGGTTGTGGATGCATAAAAAACAACTCCTATGTATAAGATTATACATTTATAATGAAAAAAAGTCAATTATAATA
>JAZLMI010000072.1:0-25737 GCA_045598545.1 Christensenellaceae bacterium
GTTTGGGGACGTAGCTCAGTTGAGAGAAGCGTCACGTTGACATCGTGAAGGTCTAAGTTAGAGAATTTAATAAGTTTGGGGACGTAGCTCAGTTGGTTAGAGCGTCACGTTGACATCGTGAAGGTCATAAGTTCGAGCCTTACCGCCCCCACCAAACAGTAAAAAATAAAGGATGCTTTTTGGCATCCTTTATTTTTATAGTTGTATACAAATTTATTTCTTTTTGAATAAAAGTTTTTGCGGTTCGATTTTAAGTTCGGTAAGTAGCATTGCGACAAAAATTATTGCAAAGCCCACGTAGGTTAAAGCGGAAGGCATTTCTCTACCCATAATTATAGAAAAGAGCATACCGAATACCGATTCCAAACTCAAAATTATAGCGGCTTGAGAACTACGTGTAAATCTCATACCCATAACTTGTGCGAACTGTGCATATAAAGTACATATAAAAGTTAATATCAAAAGCATTACTATCTGATTACCGTCTAATGCGTAAGCGGAGACACCGTTTGGCAAATCTATAATCAATGACAAAACGGTAAAGACTACTCCTACGACTCCTAATTCAAAAATCAAAGTAAGCATAGTATCGTCTTCGGAGTGATGAGCCCAGTCTATTACGATTATTTGGAAAGCGAAGAATACTGCGGCCGCCAAAGTAAAGCCGTACCCCAAAACAGGATTTCCCGAATTAGTTCCGCTATTACCTGAAAACGCAATCATTCCTATTCCGATTAAACACATAACGGCTGCAATCAAGTGATAAGATTTAGGTTTTACTTTTAATATTGCCCAAAGTAAGAAAGGACACATTATATTATAAGTAGAAGTTAAAAAGGCATTTTCCCCGGGGGTGGTATTATTCAGCCCCCACGTTTGAGTTAAATACGCCATAGTTAAAATAGTTCCGAGTAAAATTCCTCTTAAAACCGTACCTTTGTTTATATTTTTAAAATGTTTAACAAATACTAAACAAAGTATAATCGTAGAAACTAAAAATCTTACGCCTATAACGTAATACATAGATACTTCTGAAATAACGTCTTTTAATACGGTAAAAGAAATTCCCCACGCCATAGTTGCGGAAAGAAGTAAAAGTTGCCCTAACGCTCTTAATTTTTTATTTTGTGTTATATGTACTCTGTTACTCATTTTCAATCAAAAATTTTATCCATTTGTCCGACTTATCCGCCTCGTGATTACCTGAAAAAACATCAAACACGAAATTTTCGGATTTTTTAAATTTAGTATAATATTTTTTTACTTTTTCGGCTTCTTTTTCCGAAAGTTTATAGTCAAAAAGTTCGTCTTTATCGCCTAAACTTATAAACAAAGGTCTAGGGCAAATCAAAGCGACAAGTTCGGCGTCCAAAAACTTTTCCGAAGCATTTAAATAACACCAATCGCTCCAAGAAATTTTAAATCTATCATTAAACCAAGACGAAGAGAAACACGCTTTAATTCTCGTATCCAAAGCGGTGTAAGTTAAAGCATACATACCGCCGTAAGAAAGTCCTATAGAAAAAAGTTTGTCTTTATTAACCTTTTCTTTATTTATAAAATAGTCTAAAACCGCATTAGTTAAAAACACTTCTAAGGCTGTAATAGACCCGCCTAATTGCCTTAATTTTCCGTCGATAATCTTTCTATCGTAAGCGTTACCGTAAGTATCCTTACTCCAAAGTAAAAGTTGTGGACAAAACACCGAAAATCCTATATCGGTAACTCTTCTTGCCAAATGATTATAGTTTGCGGAATCCAAATGAATACTCGAAATAAGTTCGGGAGTGCCGTCCCCACCGTGAAAACATAACGAAAAAGGTTTATCGCACTTGTTTTCTATTTGTTCAAAATATATACCGTAAAATTTGATGCCCGAAACTTCGAACTGCATACGGTATATATTTACGTTTTTATCCGTCGTAACGAAATCTTTTCTTATAAGTTTTGCAACTCCCTTTTTCCCCGTTAAAGGAAAGCCCAAGAGTTTAACGTATTCTCGGCGGTAAAATTCTGAATTTTTAAAATACTTATCGGGAGAGATAAATTTTTCTCTTTTTTTATCCGCAATTTTTTTATTTTCTAAACAAAAATCTTCCACGGAAGTTAAATATTCAGCCCGCTCTTTCGTATCCTTAACTACTTTCTCTTTATAATAATTCATAATATCAATTTTGTTAAAAGTCAAAACTCCGCAAAAATTCATTGCGGAGTTTTATTTCCTTCAAATCAGTCAAATTTTTTTCTTCCGTTATTATAAGAAGTATGCAAAAGTTCGTGTGCCTTATGAGAATTAGGTTCTCCCAAGAACTCTTTATAAAGTGCTTGAACTTGCGGGTTATTGTGAGATTGACGAACAACTTGTCTTTGGTCTTCCGAATAGAGTGCTTTTGCTCTCTTTTCTTTATAAGTATCCAAAATATCGATATCTTCGTTAGGAAGGAAGGCTTCTCTCACGTAAGGTTGACCGCCACCGTTAATACAGCCTCCGGGACAGCCCATAATTTCTATAAACGTATAAGGACTCTTTCCTTCTTTTATTTGGTCCATCAAAATTCTAGCACCCTTCATACCCGAAGTTAC
This sequence comes from Christensenellaceae bacterium, assembly GCA_045598545.1. GTDB lineage: Bacteria > Bacillota > Clostridia > Christensenellales > Borkfalkiaceae > UBA1259. The sequence goes on from JAZLMI010000072.1 coordinate 2,584, forward strand.
TGCAACCTTTAATTTTTGACCGTTCAAATCGAATTCGGCTTCTTTTATCATATCGAAACCTCTTACTTCGTGGAATTCAACGCCCTCTTTTTCCTTACCCGTAAGTACGAAATAAGCAGTACGGAGAGCGGCCTCCATAACACCGCCGGTAACACCGAATATCACGCCTGCACCGGTGTAATCGTGAACTATATCGTTATCGAAGTCTTCGTCGGGAAGTTTATTGAATACTATACCCGAACGTTTAATAAGCTTACCGAGTTCTCTGGTCGTTAAAACTGCGTCTACGTTGCGAAGTCCGTTATTTTCCATTTCGGGACGTTTTTCTTCGAACTTTTTAGCAGTACAAGGCATAATAGATACCACGAACATGTCTTCGGGGTTAACGCCTATTTTTTCAGCATAGTAACTCTTTAATATAGCACCGAACATTTCGTGCGGGGATTTACAAGTGGAAAGGTGGTCTAACTGGTCGGGATAATAATATTCGGCATAGTTAATCCAACCCGGTGAACAAGAAGTAATCATAGGAAGAACTCCGCCGTTTTTAATACGGGATAAAAGTTCCGTTGCCTCTTCCATAATAGTTAAGTCTGCGGCAAAGTTTGTATCGAAAACTTTCTTAAAGCCTAATCTACGTAACGCAGACACCATTTTACCTGTTACGGGAGTACCGATAGGCAAATCGAATTCTTCGCCTAGAGCCGCTCTTACTGCGGGAGCAGTTTGAACTACTACGTATTTGCCGTTTGCTATCGCAGCGTCTACCTTTTCTATTTCACTTACTTCCATTAAAGCACCCGTCGGGCAAACGCTTACGCATTGACCACACATAATACAGGGCGAATTTACAAAACTTCTGTTTTCTGCAGGGGCAACGATAGTCTTAAATCCTCTGTTTTCAAAACCTAAAATTCCGATGCCGTGAGCGTTTTTACAACGTTCTATACATCTTCCGCAAAGAATACACTTTGAAGTATCTCTCTTTATTGTCGGAGTTAAGTTATCCAAAGTCGTAGGAGTCTTTTCTCCGGGGAAAGCGTCTTCTTTTGCACCCGTAATTTGAGCAACGTGCAAAAGTTCGCATTTACCGTTTTTATCACATTCTTGACAATTACGGTTATGATTTGAAAGAAGAAGTTCAACGGAAATTCTTCTTGCCTTTACGGCTTTTGGAGAAGAAATAGTTATTTCCATACCTTCCGCAACGGGATAAACGCAGGAAGCAACAAGACCTCTCGCCCCCGTAGCTTCTACCAAACACACACGACAAGAAGCGTGTGAACATTCTCCGTGATTAAAAGCACAAAGCGACGGAATTTGATATCCGCATTGTTTTGCCGCTTCCAAAATGGTTAAGCCTTCTTCTACTTGATAAGGTTTACCTTCTATTTTAATATTTATTTTAGCCATTTTAAAATCCTCCGATTACTTCTTGGAAATTGCTTTAAATTTACAAGATGCCATACACATACCGCATTTTACGCACTTATCTTTATCGATTTCACGAGAAGGAAGTTTGTGTCCTTCGGGTATGTAATCCGTAGCGGAAATAGCGTTTGCAGGGCATTGCTTTGCACAAAGTCCACAACCGATACATTTGTCTTTATCTATAACGTATTCCATAAGATTCTTACAAACGTGAGCGGGACATTTTTTGTCTACTATATGAGCGACGTATTCGTCCTTAAACTGTGCCAAAGTCGAAAGTATGGGGTTAGGAGCGGTTTGTCCCAAAGCACAAAGAGAGTTAGCCTTAACGTTGGAAGCAAGTTCTTGAAGTTTTTCTAAATCTTCCATCGTTCCCTTACCCTCGGTAATTTTAGTTAAGGTTTCAAGCATACGTTTAGTACCTATACGGCAAGGAGTACATTTACCGCAAGATTCGTCGCAAATGAAATCCATATAGAATTTAGCGACGTCAACCATACAGTTGTCTTCGTCCATAACGATAGCACCGCCTGAACCCATCATAGAGCCACGAGCGATTAAGCTGTCGTAATCGATAGGAACGTCCAAATCTTTTGCGGTTAAGCAACCGCCTGAAGGTCCGCCCGTTTGAATAGCCTTAAAGTTTTTGCCGTTAGGAATACCGCCATCGATATCGTAAATAAGTTCACGGAGCGTCGTTCCCATAGGAACTTCAACAAGACCTACGTTATTAACTTTTCCGCCGAGAGCGAAAACCTTAGTTCCTTTACTCTTTTCAGTACCTAATTTAGCAAATTCTTCCGCACCTTCTCTCATAATGAAAGATACGCAAGAAAGAGATTCTACGTTGTTTACGATAGAAGGATGTTGCCATAATCCCTTAACTGCGGGGAACGGCGGACGTGGACGAGGATTGCCACGTTTACCTTCTATTGAATTGATAAGAGCGGTTTCTTCACCGCAAACAAAAGCACCTGCACCCAATCTTATATGAACTCTGAACGAGAAACCCGTTCCTAATATATTATCGCCTAAAAGTCCGATTTCTTCGGCTTGTTTTATAGCGATTCTAAGTCTTTTAACTGCGATAGGATATTCGGCACGAACGTAAATGTAACCGTTTTTAGCACCGATAGCGTAACCTGCAATAGCCATACCTTCGATAACGGCAAGCGGATTGCCTTCTAAAATAGACCTATCCATAAATGCACCGGGGTCGCCCTCGTCGCCGTTACATATAACGTATTTTTCCCCTTCCGGCTGATTATATGCAAATTGCCATTTTCTTCCCGTCGGGAAACCTGCACCGCCACGACCACGAAGTCCTGAATTTAACACTTCGTCGATAACGGCTTGCCTTTCCATTTTTAACGCTCTTGCTAAACCTTTAAAAGCACCTGCACCTAAACCTTCCGCTAATTCTTCGGGGTTTATGTTCCCGCAACCGTGAAGAGCAATACGTACTTGCTTTTTATAGAAAGTTATAGAGTCTTGCTTTGGAACTCTTTCCTTCGTTACGGGGTCGATATATAAAAGTCTTTCTACAATCTTTCCGTTTACGATATCGGAATCTACGATTTCGTCTACGTCAGATATCTTAACCATACGGTAAAGAGTATCTTCCGGATATATCTTAACGAAAGGTCCTTGCGAACAAAATCCGAAACAACCTACTTGATTTACCGTAACTTTATCTTCTAATTTTTTTTCTTTAATTACTTTCTTGAATTGTTCTAAAATTTCAGCGGAGTTAGACGACAAACAGCCCGTACCACCGCAAAGAAGGATATGTCTTTTGCCGTCATTTCCGTCGAACTTAGCATTAAGACATTTAGTACAATCACAAGAAATTTTTTCAAATTCTTCAAAATTCTTAATCATATTATCTTTCCTCACTTTGCCCTGTATTCTTCTATAATCTTCGGAACGGAATCAACCGTAACTTTGGGATACACTTTTCCGTTAATGGAAACAGCGGGAGCAATACCGCAAGCACCGATACAACGGAGAGCGGAAATAGTAAACATTCCGTCAGCCGTAGTTTCTCCCGGTTTAATTCCCAAGAGTTCGCAAAATTTATCTATTATCATTTGAGCCCCTTTAACGTAACAAGCAGTTCCCAAACAACAACCGATAACGTATTTCCCCTTCGGTTTTAACGAGAAGAAAGAATAAAACGTTACTACGCCGTAAATTTCGGCAACGGGTACACCCGTTTTTGCGGATATTATCTCTTGAACTTCAAGAGGAATATACCCGTATTCGTTCTGCACTTCGCTTAAAATCATTATAAGCGGTGTATTTTCGTCTGCATACTTATCACAGATTTCGTTAATCTTTTTGATAGCAGATTCACTTAATTTAGCCATAAGCCCTCCTTCCGACAGTATATATTATATAATTTATTGTATTATTTTACAATCATATTTATTTTAAGACATTTTAAAGTAAAAGTCAAGACATATCGTTAGAAAGAAATGGCATTTTATAAAAAATATGCACAGCAAAAACCGTGCATATTTTAATATTTTATTTTTTTACCAAATTATAGCAAAGTTACTATAAATTGCGACGCAAGGACAATCAAAACCAAAGCGACGGGATAAGTAGAGGCGTAAGAGGACGCAACGTCGTCAGTTCCCGAAACTTTAACCAAAGTTCCGAGAGCGGGAGTACTCGTCATACCGCCGGTGATTGAACCGAGATTGTTAAGTAAGGGCAATTTCAGTACCTTACTTGCGAATATAAATCCTACAACCATAGGAAGCAATGTCATAACGATACCGCCTGCAAAACCGTATGCGATAATTTGACCGCCGTATTCGGAAATTTTCGTTACGAGTTGAGCCCCGCCCGAAACACCCGCACCGATTAAGAAAAGCATTAAACCGAATTCACGGAAAATTTTAGCCGTTTCTTTCGGAACTTCCAAAGAGAATTTTCCGATATGTCCAAAATGTCCGAACACTAAACACATAATAAGAACACCGCCCGTTGTTCCGAGCGAAAAACAAGTCCCCGTATATCCGTTTCCGCTAAGCGGAATTTTAATAGCACCGACTAATAAGCCGACTATTACAGCCAAAGCGAACGGAGTAAGTCCAAACGGGTCGCACTCAAAGAATTTCTTTTTCTTGTTATTATGTACGTGATTATTTCTACCCTGCAAAAGGGTACGTTCTTTATCCATATCTGCTTTTAAGAATTTAGGCATAAGTTGAACGAATAAAACTACGCCTATAACCCCGAAAGGATATGCGATAGCGTGTCCCAAAGTAACCATAGACTTTTCGGCTTCCCCCGCTGCGGCTTCTAACGCTGCGGAATATCCGGGAGTAGTAGTTAAAGCACCCGATAAAACTCCTGCCGAAAATTCTTTTCCGCTATAACCCTTACCCAAAATAAGAGCAAAAATAACTGCTATTATAGCACCTACCAAAATAATTATTACGCCGAGTAAAACGTATGATTTAATATTTTGTTTTAAGTTTTTAAAAAATTTAGGTCCTGCGATAAATCCTACTGACGCAACAAATAAAACGAGTCCTATATTTTGAACTATACTGCCGTAATATTTGTAAAGGGTAGAATTTGAATCTGCTATATAAAAGTTACGTATTATAGGAATATCGTTAAGTCCTTCTATGGTACATATACAGCCGAATATTATTGCGGATAAAAACACGCCTGCCGTTCCTAAAGACACGCCTTTAATAGTAATACTTCCGAGTAAATATCCCGTAAAAGCGACTATAAACATACCTATTAAAAGTGCAACAACCGCTGAAATTCCGTATACCTTATCAACGTTTTCGGAAGGTACTATGCAAATGTTATAAACGCACCAAGCAACGATTCCCGCTATCACTACGATAGCGATACCTATCCACAAGTTTTTAAGTTTTTTAGATTTTTCTTCTTCCATGATATTTCTCCTTAAATGTCCGCTTGTTTAGTGTAGTTAGGTAATAATTTCGGAGAAACTTTGTCCGTTTTTATACCTGCTTTATCTAATTCTTTTTCAAACTCTTCCACGTGAGAAAGGGTAAGTTTGGAAAGTTTTACCGTTTTACTTGCTTTTGCCGATTCTTTTCCTGCATTTCTTCCGAAAACTATAATATCAAGCAAAGAATTACCCATTAAACGGTTTCTTCCGTGAATGCCCCCAACGGCTTCGCCTGCAACGAATAAGTTAGGAACGGCGGTCATACCGTTAGTTCCTATTTCCAATCCGCCGTTTTGATAGTGAAGAGTCGGATAAACCAAAATAGGTTCTTTTCTTATATCTATATCGTATTTAGCAAACATTCTGTACATTGCGGGAATTCTCTTTAAAATAGTTCCTTCCCCGCCTATCATTTCAATCATAGGGGTATCGAGCCAAACGGCTTTGCCGTTACCGGTATCAACCCCCTTATTTCTCGTAGAACATTCTCTAATAATACCGGAAGCGTTAACGTCTCTCGTTTCCAAGGGGTGAATATATGCCTCGCCTTCCGAATTGACTAATTCCGCACCCAAAGACCTAACTTTTTCGGTAACCAAAGCACCTAAAATTTGTTCGGGGAAGGCTGCACCCGTCGGGTGATATTGAAGAGAATCGGGATAAAGAAGTTTTGCCCCAACTCTATAACCTAAAACCAAACCGTCCGCAGTAGCACCGTAGTGATTAGAAGTCGGGAAACCTTGATAGTGCATTCTTCCCGCACCACCGGTTGCAATAACTACGCATTTAGCCCTTGCAACGTACAAATCTTTGGTTTCCATATTCATCAATATAGCCCCTGCGATTTTGCCTTCGGTATCTTTAATAAGTTCTATTGCCGAAGTAAAATCTATAACGGGAATACCACGGTTTAATACTTCGTCTCTTAACGTTCTCATAATTTCAGCACCCGAGTAATCCTTACAAGCGTGCATACGTTTTCTACTCGTACCGCCACCGTGAGTCGTTATCATATTGCCATTTTCGTCTTTATCGAATTCAACACCTAAATTAGAAAGCCACGCTATTGCGTCGGGGGCTTCGGTTACGAGTTTTTTAACGAGTTCGGGTCTATTTGCGAAGTGTCCTCCACCCATAACGTCCAAATAGTGAATAGCGGGAGAATCGTTGGGCTTATCCGCCGCCTGAATACCGCCTTCCGCCATCATAGAGTTTGCGTCGCCCATACGGAGTTTTGTTACCACCATAACGTTAGCACCGGCTTCGTTGGCTTCTATTGCACAAGAAGTTCCTGCTCCGCCACCGCCTATAACCAAAACGTCTACGTCATAATCGGGATTTTCAAGGTTTAAATTTTTACCCTTAACCCTAGAATGTGCTTGCAAATAACTTGCAAGTTCGTGAGGAACTTTATCGCCTTTATTTACGCCTACTTTCAAGTTTTCAAAACTTTCTTCCTTGTAATCAGGGTGATATTGTTTTAAGATAGCGTCCTTTTCTTCGGCACTCATTCTCTTAATGTTTTCTCTTTCCAAAAATCTCTGTTCACGGGTACTTTCTACCTTTTTAAGAGATTCCAAAATTTTAGAATCGGTATACATTGCCTTTCTCCTATTTTTCTATTTCCCTATTGTTATAAAGTTCTTTCAATTCTTCGATAGGTTTATTCATAACAGCCGAAATAAGTTCTTCGAATTTGCCTTCTTTTATTTCGTTTACTCTCTCTCTTAAATGTTCACAAGCGGGAGCGATATACTTTCCGTAAAGTCTACGTGAAAGCATTGCCACTTGCGGGTGGGAAATACCAGCGGGGCAACGTGAAGAACAAATACCGCACATAACGCAGTCGAAAGACTCTTCGGCACATTTATCGTATTCGCCCCTTTGAGCGTATGCGATATATTGCATAACGTTTAAGCCTTGCGGACACGCTTTAGTACAAGCGTTACAACCTATGCAGGAATATATTTCGGGATAGAGTTGCATCATAATCATTTGGTCGGGTTTAATTTTTTCTATATCGTAAACTTGTTTAACAAGCGGGAAGAACGGAAGCGTTGCTATATACATATTGTCTTCCACTTTGGTTTGGCAAGCAAGACAAGTTTTAAGTTCGGGATTGCCCTTGATTCTATAAATAGTAGCACAAGCCCCGCAAAAACCGTTACGGCAACCGCAACCCCTTACCAACTGGTAACCGCTATATTCCATAGCTTTCATAATAGTTAATTCAGAAGGTACTTCATACTTTTTACCGAATAAAAATATATTAACCGTACTCATAATTTCTCCTAAAAAATCTTAATATTCATCGGGAAGTTCGTCTAACTCTGTCATACAGAATACCGGTCCGTCTTTACAAACGTACTTATCCCCGACGTTACATCTGCCACACTTTCCTATACCGCATTTCATACGAAGTTCCAAAGTGGTGTAGATATTTTTCTTTTCAAATCCGAGTTCTAACAATCCTTGCAAGGTAAACTTAATCATTATCGGAGGACCGCATAGAACTGCCGTATACGTATTAGGAATATTAACTTCCTTAACGTAGTTGGGAACGAATCCGACGTGTCCCGTCCACCCTTCCTGTTCTCTATCGATAGTAAGGTAAACGTCAAAATCTTTTTCGTTTTGCCACTCGTCTATAATTTCCTGATAGTCAACCAAATCGTCCTTACTTCTAGAACCGTAAATTATTGCGACCTTTCCGTAATCCGAACGGTTATCTCTTATGTAATTTATAACGCTACGAAGGGGTGCTAAGCCGATTCCTCCTGCGATAAATAGCATATCTTTACCCTTAAAGGTAGTATCCACGGGGAAACTCCTTCCGTAAGGTCCTCTAACCGTTATTTGCTGACCCACTTCGAAAGAGTGCAAAACTTCGGTAACGCAACCGCATTTTTTAATAGAAAATTCTACGTATTTTTCCTGTGTTGGAGAACTCGTTATCGAAAACAGTGCTTCCCCTACTCCGGGGATAGAAAGCATTGCACATTGTCCCGGTTTATGGATAAAAGGTTTTTTGCCGTCTAACGTTACGACTCTGAACGTTTTAACGTCAGGAGTATCTTGACGAATATCGGTAATAACTCCGACGATAGGTATTAAGGCTTCAAATTCGTTCATTTGTTTTCACCTCCGAAAGCCTTTATTACTTTTACTATATTTAAGTGCTGAGGACACTTTTTAACACATCTTCCGCAACCCACGCAAGAATATAACCCCTCGTTATTTTGGGGATAATATACGAGCTTATGCATAAATCTTTGGCGGAATCTCTGCATTTGAGTAGGTCTTGGCTGTCCGCCTGCCGTCTTGGTAAAATCTTTATACATACAAGAATCCCAACATCTGAAACGCTTAACCCCGTCGTTAGTGTTAAAATCTCTTATGTCGAAACATTGACAGGTCGGGCAAACGAAAGTACAAGTTCCGCAACCCAAACAAGCCTCTGATAATCCTTGCCATTTATCCGACTTAAAGGTGTCTAACATCTCGTCCTTTTTAAGGGCGGATACGTCTAATTTCGAGAACGGAAGAGAATTGAATTTTTCTTTTATTTCGTTCTTTTGTTCCTCCACTTCCTTATCGGAAGAACTTTCCAAAACGGATTTAATTTTATCTATAAAGTCTTTACCCTTTTCGGTGTTGTCTTTTAAGTATAAATACTCTTCACCTTGCCAAGTAGTAACGTCTCCCAAAGGATTAGAAGCGTCTATATTAAATGCCGAACAAAAACAACTTTCCTCGGGATTTTTACAAGCCAAGGTTATGATAATAGCCGATTCTCTTTTAGATTTATAATAAGTATCTATGGGGTCGACTAAAAATACCCTATCCAAAACTTCGAAGGCTTTAAAATCGCACGCCTTAACGCCCATAACGACGAAGGGTTTTACGACCTCTCTATTATCTATTACTTCTATTTTCTGCCCGTCGACTTTAAATTTCATAAGGTCTTCGGTTTGCGGAAAGAAAGCGTCTTTCGGCGACTTATTGGTCTTTAACGTAAATAAAGAAACTTCCGCACCTTCCACGTATTTTTCGTAATTTACTTCGTTAGCCTTTTTTATAGGCAAGTAAAGGGGATAAATTTCCGAAATCTTTTTGTAAAGTTCGGGAAGTTTTAATAAACTTATTCTAAACATAATTATTTATCTCCTTTTACTACTGTATCGGCTTCTACGTCGTCTTTTTTGAAATCTACTATGGGGTTTAGAGAAGTAACTTCTTTTCCCGCTTGATATTCGCCGTAATTTTGGTTTAAATCTTTTATAATCTTACGGTTAATCAAATGAAGTGGTATATTTTGCGGACAAACCCTAGAACATTCTCCGCAATCGGTACAGCGACCCGCAACGTGGAAAGCCCTTATTATATGGTATAACTTTTCTTCAAAATCGTTAGCGTTAGATTTTGCACTTACGCCCGATTTATTGTTGTCGAATACGCAATTAGTACAAGTACAAGCAGGACAAACGTTTCTACAAGCGTTACAACGGATACACTTGGAAAGTTCCTTCTTCCAAAAAGCGTATCTTTCTTCTTCGGTCATCTTTTCGAGTTTTTCGACCATAGTAAAACGCAATTCTTTTCTGTCTACCATTTCGTCTAAAACAATCTTTTCGTCAAAAACGGCAAATTCTTTACTCTTACAAGATTCGCACTTGGTTAAATATACGGTAGAATCGCCGTCTTCTTTTTTAACGACTTTATCGCCCGTAACCGTCTTTATCTTTATATCTTCGTGTCCTACTTCTAAGGATATTATGCCTTCTACTCCCAAAGCCGAAAGTTTATTAGCATCGAGTTTACCTAAGCACTCTATACCGATAACGTAAATCTGTTCACGGTTTATCCTATGTTCGGATACAAGCTGGTTAAAACTGTAACTGTCGCAGGGTTTTAAGAATATCGCTATTTTTCCGCCCTTTTTACACTCTTCTACCAAATACTTAGAAAGGTTTGCTCCGCAAAAATAATTGTAAACGAAACCTTCCAAATTATCCTTAACGAAAGTAGCGGGAGAATTATCATATATAAACTCGCCTTTTTTCCAGCCTATAACCTTATCTACTTTACCGCTATCCAAAAGTTCTTTGGCTTTTTTAAGCATCAATTCTTCTATTCTTTGCATCTTAAATCCTCCAACCTACGGTTTTCGCCAAGTTCTGAAATAGTCTTTGCAAAATCGTTCATAACGTTAGAAAATTTTTGACCTTCGGCAGCCGAAACCCACTCTATTCTCGTGCGTTCCTTTTCTATTCCGAAGTAATTTAACAAGGAAAATAAAATTCCCATTCTACGTCTTGTATGGAAGTTGCCCGTAGAATAATGGCAATCTCCGGGGTGGCAACCGCAAAGTATAACGCCGTCCGCCCCACGTTGAAACGCTTTTAAAACGAATATGGGGTTAACACGACAAGAACAAGGCACTCTTATTATCTTAACGTCTGCGGGATAAGAGAGTCTTAAAGACCCTGCAAGGTCCGCACCTGCGTAAGAACACCAGTTACAACAAAAAGCAACTATTAAAGGTTTATGTTCTTTCTTTTCTATTTCTTGCATACAGCCTCAATCTCCTTATTTATTTGTTCGGTAGAAAATCCGAATAAGTCCATAGCCCCCGAAGGACAAGTAACCGTACAAGCACCGCACCCTTGACAAACTGCGGGATTAACGACGGCAACTCTTCTCTTTTCGGTTTTACCTCCGCCTATTCTGAATTCTTTATCTTCGTAAGTAATCGCTCCGTAAGGACAAACCATTTCGCATTGAGAACAGCCTATACAAGTGTTTTCGTCGCAATGTGCAACGCAGGGATTACCTTTTAATTTATCTTTTGCAAGTAAACCTATAACTTTAGAAGCCGCAGCCGACGCCTGAGAAACAGTTTCGGGTACGTCTTTCGGACCTTGGCAAACACCCGCCAAAAACACACCTGCGGTAGCACACTCAACGGGTTTTAACTTGGCGTGAGCCTCAGTTAAGAAGTTATTTGTATCAATACTTATGGTAAGTTTGGTAGCGATATCTCTAACTGACGGGTCGGGTTCTATTGCGGTAGCTAATACTACTAAATCCGAAGCAATAGTTATTTGTTCGTTATTTAAAAGGTCGCTTCCTTGAACCATAAGTTTTCCGTTTTCGTTATAAACTTTTCCGACCATACCTTTAATATAATCTACGCCGTACTGTTCAACCGCTCTACGGTAAAACTCGTCGTAATTTTTACCCGGAGTTCTTACGTCTATATAGAAAACGTGAACTTCGGTGTCGGGATATTTTTCTCGGATAAGCATAGCGTGTTTTGCAGTGTACATACAGCAAATCTTACTGCAATAAGGTTTACCGCAACCAGAAACGTCACGAGAACCTACGCATTGAATAAAGGTAATAACTTTGGGGTGAGTTAAATCGCTAGGACGAAGCAAAGTCCCTTTGGTAGGACCTGCTGCGTTCATCAAACGTTCTAATTCCAAAGAGGTTATAACGTCTTTATTGTCCGCATACCCGTATTCGTTAAAGTTATCGAGATTTATAGGTTTAAAGCCCGTTGCGACTACTATCGCACCGTATTCTCTATCTATAAACTCGTCTTTTTGAGTATAATCTATTGCACCGACTCCGCACTTCATTTGGCAAAGCCCGCACTTGCCCGTTTTTAATTTTAAGCATTGTTCGGGGTCTATTACCGCAACGTTAGGTATAGCCTGTGCAAAAGGTATATATATAGCGGGTCTGGTATTCAAATTCATATTGAATTCGTTAAGTCCTTTTTTAGAAGGACAATTATTCATACAAACACCGCAACCGGTACATTTCTTTTCGTCTACGAATCTTGCTTTCTTCTTTATTTTTACTTTAAAGTTACCGACGAAGCCTTTAACTTCTTCTATTTCGCTGTAAGTAAATATATTTATTTTTTCGTTTTGGGCACAGTCGACCATTTTAGGAGTTAAAATACAAGCGGCACAATCTAACGTCGGGAAAGTTTTATCGAGTTGAGCCATACGCCCGCCGATTGTAGGACGTTTTTCAACTATATCTACTTCGTATCCTGCGTCCGCAATATCCAAAGCCGCTTGAATACCAGCAATTCCTCCGCCTATTATAAGGGCCCTTTTAGTAACGCCCGTTTCTCCCGCTATAAGAGGTTTATTCAAAGTAAGTTTGGCTATTGCCGTTCTTGCCAAAACGATAGCTTTTTCTGTCGCTTCTTCGACGTCTTTATGTATCCAACTGCATTGTTCTCTGATATTTGCGATTTCTACTAAATACGGATTAAGTCCGACAGATTCCGCCGTCTTTCTGAAAGTCGCTTCGTGCATACGGGGCGAACAAGAACAAACCACTATACCCGTAAGATTATTTTCTTTTATAGCGGTTTTAATAAGTTGCTGTCCGTTTTCCGAACACATATATTGATAATTTTTCGCATACACCACGCAGGGCTCTTTTTTAACCGTTTCGGTAACCCTTTCAACGTCTACCGTACCGGCAATATTAGTTCCGCAATGGCAAATAAAAACACCTATTCTTTGCATAATTTATCCTTAAACGTTTATTTTTTATATTTTCTGAATGCCGAAACGAGTAATTGCTGAGGCAATAATTCGTTGACTAACGGCGGAATTTCTTCGGCATGTAAATAATCTCCGCCTTGAGCCCTAGCCACGGTATCTCTTACCGCTTCTATAACCGAAGCGGGAGCAACCCCCCTAGGACAACGTTCCACACAAGCCATACAAGACAAACAATTCCATATAGCCTTGCTTTTTAATAATTTTTCCACTTTACCTTGTGCAAGATAAGTTACGAACTGATGCGGTTTTATGTCCATTTCTTTATAAGCGGGACATCTTCCCGAACATTTACCGCATTTCATACACTTTCTAACGTCGGTAGCGGAAATTCTTTTTATATTTTCGGTATCGTTTTGTATTGACATATCTACTCTTCCACCCCCAACGCATCTTTTAAAACTTCGGTAATATACTTTACTTCTATTTCGCCGTTTGCAATTTCTTTTAAGTTATAATAACACAAAGGACAAGCCGTAACTATAATTTCTACGCCGTGTGCCTTTGCGTTTTTTATAACGTTTTTACTCTTTTCTTCGGTAAATGACGGATTTTTAAGTTTTAAATACGCTCCGCAACATTCGTTTCTAAACGGATATTTTACGGGCGTTCCGCCGATAGCGGATATGAAATCTTCTATTATCGTCGGATTTTCGGGATTATCGAAAGCCATAACGCTACTGGGTCTTAACAACAAGCACCCGTAATACGCCCCTACTTTTTTGTTCAACGGATTTTTAACCGCCTCTTTTATCTTATCAAACCCGACGTAATCTCTTAAAAACTCTATATAGTGAACGACTTTGGTTTCGCCGTTATAAGGCTTATCTAACTTTAAATAGTTATTCGCCTTAGTATTTATTTCTTTATCGGTTTGCATATCAAAATTGACACGCTTGATAACGTTATGGCAAGCAGAACACAAAGTAAGCAGTACCCCACCGTTTTTCTTAGCGTAATCTAACGCCCTGATACTGGAAAGTTTTGTAGCGATTTCGTCCTTTGCCATAGGATAAGTTCCACCGCAACATTGCCAATTTTCCACTTCTTCCATAGTAACGCCTAAAGCGTTTAACGAAATGCGTGCGTATTTATCAAGGTCTTTCGCCTGTGTTTTAAGCGTACAACCAGGAAAATAACTGATTTTCATATCTAACCTCTTAAAAGCAAACTGACCGCAATTAACTTACAGTCAAGATTTTTATTATTTCTTCTGATATATCATTTCTTCGGGGTGGAATACCTCGTCGAATTTTTCCTCCGTCAAAAAGCCAAGTTCAACGCAGGCTTCTTTCAAAGAAATGTTATCCTTAAAGGCTTTCTTTGCCGTTTTTGCAGCGTTTTCGTATCCGATATAAGGATTTAATGCCGTAACGAGCATCAAAGAATTGTGAAGGTTATGTGCCATTTTATCCTTATTCGCTCTTATACCCGAAACGCAATTTTTCTCAAAAGACGTAATGCCGTCTGCTAAAAGTCTTACCGATTGTAAGAAATTATATATAATGACCGGCATAAACACGTTGAGTTCGAAATTGCCCTGAGAAGCACCTAAACCTACCGCAGTATCGTTGGCTATAACCTGAACTGCTACCATAGTCATGGCTTCGCATTGAGTAGGATTAACTTTTCCCGGCATTATAGAACTACCCGGTTCGTTTTCGGGAATAAATATTTCGCCTAAGCCGTCTCTGGGACCGGAAGCTAACCACCTTACGTCGTTTGCAATTTTCATTAAGTTACAAGCGAGTGCTTTCAATCCGCCGTGAGCAAACACCAAATCGTCTTTACTTGTCAAAGCGTGGAATTTATTATCAGCGGTTTTAAATTCTTTTCCCGTAATTATGGAAACTTGTTTAGCGACTTCTTCGGCAAAGCCTATCGGAGCATTAAGCCCCGTTCCGACAGCCGTACCGCCGAGTGCCAATTCTTTTAAACCTTTCAAAGATAAAGAAATTTGTTCTTTATTCTTTTCAATCATATTTCTCCAACCGCTTATTTCTTGGGAAAATCCGATAGGAACAGCGTCTTGAAGATGAGTTCTTCCGCTCTTTACTATTCCTTCGTTTTCCTTTTCCAGACGCTTAAAGGTGTCTATAAGTTTATCCATAGCGGGGAAAAGGTTATCTTCTATTTCGTCGACTGCCGCTATATGCATAGCCGTCGGGAAAGTATCGTTAGAAGACTGACTCTTATTTATATCGTCGTTAGGGTGTAAAAGTTTTTGACCGGCAATTTCATTACCACGGTTAGCGATAACTTCGTTAACGTTCATATTAGACTGCGTTCCACTACCCGTCTGCCAAACTGCAAGCGGGAATTGTCTTCCGTTATGAACTCCCGAAATTATTTCGTCGGCAACTTGAACTATAATCTTCAATTTTTCTTCGGGAAGTTTACCCAAATTAAAATTCGCTATTGCAGCGGCCTTTTTTAAAACGCCGAATGCCCTTATGATTTCCAAAGGCATTTTTTCGGTGCTTATACGAAAGTTTTCGTAACTTCTTTGAGTTTGAGCCCCCCAGTATCTATCTACAGGGACTTTCATTTCTCCCATCGTATCTTTTTCGATACGGTATTCAACTTCTTTTTTATTTCCCATAACCGATTTTTAAAATTTCTCCGTTAATATTAAAAATTAAAATTGTATGCTGGATATAACGTCTTTAAGAGCTTTTGCAGACTTTTGCATTTTCTCGTATTCTTCGTCGTTAAGTTTCTGAACCAAAGCGGATTTTAATCCGTTTCTTCCTACTAGCGTTACCGTACTTAAACAAACGTCTTTTAAGTCGTATTCGCCGTTAAGCAAAGTAGATACGGTAAACACAGTTTCGTAAGAACCGCACAAGCAGTTTATTATGTGCATAACGCAAGTTGCGATTCCGTAAACGGTGCAACCTTTTTTGGAAATAATAACTCCGCCCGATTTTTTAACGTATTCTTCGACTTCTTCGTGAGTATAGGACTTGGGTTTAGCAACTTCTTCCCAAACTCTGTTTTCGTAATCGGTAAGAGGAACTCCACCGATAGACGCCGTAGACCAAGCAACGAAAGAAGTATCTCCGTGTTCGCCGAAAACGTTTGCGTGAACTTGCTTTTGATTTACAGAATAGAATTCCGCAAGTTTAGTTCTTAATCTTATGGTATCCAAAATAGTTCCGGTACCTATTACCTGACTTCTCGGAAGCCCCGTGTATTGCATAAACGCATAAGTTAAAATATCTACGGGATTTGCAACTATTATGTAAAAAGCCTTAGGTGCGTATTTAACTACTTCCATAGCGACTTCTTTTAATATTCTTACGTTGATTTGAGCAAGTTCTAACCTGGTTTGTCCGGGTTTTCTTCCTACGCCCGAAGTTATTACGACGATATCGGAATTTTTAGCGTCGCTATATTCTCCGGAATAAATTCTACAATTATGAAGTAACGGCGTCGCTTGAACGATATCCAAGGCCTCTCCTTCCGCCTTTGCTTTGTTAATGTCAATCATGACAATTTCCGAAGCCACTTTACTCGTTAAAATCGAATAAGCCGTGGTCGCTCCAACCGAACCTGCACCGATAATAGTTACTTTCATTGTTTTCTTCTCCTTGTTTTAATCAAAATTTTAAGAAGGTAAATTATACCTATCTAGACTATTATTATAAATACAAATACTAAAACACGCAACAATCTTAACCCAAATATCTTAAATTGACAATTAAAATGCTCAAATACGCAAGAGAACGTTCAAAAACAATCCAAAACGCTCACATAAATAAGCACGCCAAAATTATTAAGAAATTATTTAGATAAGCGTTCGTTAATTGCTTTTGCGGCGGTTTTACCTGCACCCATAGCGAGAATAACCGTTGCCGCTCCCGTTACCGCATCTCCGCCCGCATAAACGTTGTTTACGGAGGTTAAGCCGTTTTCGTCTACGATTATTCCGCCGTGATTATTTACTTCGAGTCCCGAAGTAGTATTCTTTATCAAAGGATTAGGCGAAGTTCCCAAAGCCATTATCACAACGTCGGCTTCTATATCGAATTCGCTTCCTTCTATAACGACGGGTTTTGCTCTTCCCGAAGCATCGGGTTCGGAAAGTTTCATTTTTACGCAAGTCAAAGATTTTACCCAACCGTTTTCGTCTGCATTTATTCTAACGGGGTTAGTTAAGTAATTAAATACTATTCCCTCTTCTATAGCGTGTTCAACTTCTTCTTTTCTTGCGGGAAGTTCCGTCGCCGTTCTTCTATATACGATTGAAACTTCTCCGCCGAGTCTTAACGCCGAACGGGCTGCGTCCATAGCGACGTTTCCGCCGCCTACTACCGCTATCTTTTTTCCACGTTTTATGGGAGTATAAGAATCTTCCTTATACGCTTTCATCAAATTTATTCTTGTTAAAAACTCGTTTGCGGAATAAACTCCGTTTAGGTTTTCGCCCTCTATTCCCATAAACTTTGGAAGCCCTGCACCGGAACCTATAAACACCGCTTTAAATCCGAATTCGCTTACAAGTTCGTCTATAGATAAAACCTTGCCTATAACCATATCGGTTTCTATTTTAACGCCGAGAGTTTTAAGCCCTTCGATTTCCTTTTGAACTATGGACTTAGGAAGTCTGAATTCGGGGATTCCGTAAACTAAAACGCCACCTGCTAAATGAAGAGCTTCGAAAACGGTAACTTCGTACCCCATTTTAGCCAAGTCGCCCGCACAAGTAAGCCCCGAAGGACCGCTTCCTATAACGGCAACTTTTATTCCGTTACTCTTTACCGCTTTAACGCTTTCCTTACAATGAGCGTTATGATAATCTGCAACAAAACGCTCTAATCTTCCTATGCCTACCGCTTCGCCTTTAATGGCTCTAACGCATAATTTTTCGCACTGATTTTCTTGCGGGCAAACTCTTCCGCATACTGCGGGAAGAGAAGAAGATTCGGTTATTATCTTATAAGCACCCTCGTAATCTTTTTCTCTTACCTTTGCTATAAAATCGGGAATCTTTACCATTACGGGACAACCGCCCATACAAGGTTTATTTTTACAATTTAAGCATCTTTCTGCTTCTTCTAATGCCTGTTCTTCGGTATATCCCAAAGCAACCTCGTTAAAGTTCTTATTGCGTTCATTAGGTTTTTGAACGGGCATTTCATTCTTTTTCAAAGACATATTAGGCATAATTATTTTACCTCCTTATTAAAGAGATTACACGTTTCTTCGTACTTGTGTCTTTCCCACTCTTTATAACTTGCTCCACGCTTTAACGCTTCGTCAAAATCAACTTCGTGTCCGTCAAAATCAGGTCCGTCTACACAAGCGAACTTGGTTTTTCCGCCGACCGTTAATCTACAACCTCCGCACATTCCCGTTCCGTCTATCATTATGGGGTTCATAGAAATTATAGTCTTTATCCCGTACTCTTTGGTAAGTTTACATATAAATTTCATCATTATGACAGGACCTATCGCTATAACTTCGTCGTATTTTTCTCCGGAGTCTATAAGTCTTTTTAATGCGTCGGTAACAAGCCCTTTTTCTCCGGCAGTTCCGTCGTCGCTCATCAAAACGTACTTATCGCTAACCTTTTTGAATTCGTCTTCCAAAATAACCAAATCTTTACATCTGAAACCCACTATAGTATGTACGGTAGCACCCTGTTCGTGAAGTTTTTTTGCAATCGGAAGGGCTATAGCACTTCCTACGCCTCCGCCAACAACGGCAACTTTCTTTAACCCTTGAGTTTCCGTCGCATTTCCCAAAGGTCCTACGAAATCCTTAAGGCAATCGCCTACTTTCAACTTGTTTAATAAATACGTTGTCGTACCTACTATTTGGAAAATAACCGTAACCGTTCCTTTTTCTCTATCGTAATCGGCAACGGTTAAAGGAATTCTCTCGCCCTCTTCGTTAACCCTTAAAATAACGAATTGACCGGCCTCTGCTTTTCTGGCGACAAACGGTGCGGATACTTTAATTAAAGTAACCGTAGGATTTAATTCTTTTCTCTCTAAAATTTCAAACATACTCCATTTCTCCAAAATTTTAATATTTTACGCTATACAATATGTCTTCGTAAGTCGGGAAAGTCGTAAACGTTTTCCCTATTATAAGTTCCATCTTGTCGGCTAATTCTCGTAAATTTTTCATATCCTTAACTAAAACGTCTCTGCAATATTCTGCTTTTAAAAGATTATTCTTTTCGGAACTGAATTTATCGGTATCTTTTATCAAAAGATTGAGTTTGGTATTGTATTTTTCGGAAAGGTCTGATAACTCTTTCAGTATTCCGCCTTCCAAACTGTTAGAAAGGGTTGCCCCGAATTCTTTTTTATCTTTTAATTCGTTAAGTAAAAACGTTTGATACCCGATAACCGCAGGGGTTATTTCCTTTCTCGCCATATCAATAGAAGTAAGTGCTTCTATGTGAATTATATTAGCATAATTTTCAAGTAATATTTCCATACGGGAACGTATTTCGCTTTCGGATAAAACCTTATGCTTTTCAAAAAGTTTGATATTCTTTTCGGAAGTATATAATGGAAGTGCGTCAACCGTAGTTCTTAAATTTAAAAGTCCTCTCTTTTCGGCTTCTTGCTCCCACTCTTTAGAATAATTGTTACCCGAAAAAATAATTCTCTTGTGGTTTTTAACGGTATCTTTTAAAAGTTCGTTAAGTTTAAGGTCGAAGTCTTCTGCATTTTCCAAAACGTCGGCAAACTGTGAAAGTTCTTCCGCAACGATAGTGTTTATTATAAATGTAGGGCAAGCGATATTAGAAGAAGCCCCAACCATACGGAATTCAAACTTATTACCCGTAAAAGCAAAAGGCGAAGTCCTGTTTCTATCGGTAGAATCTTTTGGTATAGTCGGTAAAACCTTAACGCCCGTTTTTAAATCGTCGGGCTTTTTAGCGGTATACTTTGCACCGTTTTCTATGGAGTTTAATATTGCGTCGAGTTCTTCTCCTAAGTACATAGAAATAATTGCGGGAGGTGCTTCGTTCTCGCCGAGCCTATGGTCGTTTCCCGATGACGCAACCGATATCCTAAGTAAGTCTTGATATTCGTCCACCGCTTTTATAACGGCAACTAAAAACAACAAAAATTGTGCGTTTTCTCTCGGCGTTTCACCCGGTTCGAAAAGATTTTCGCCAAAATCGGTTGTGAGCGACCAGTTGACGTGCTTACCGCTACCGTTTACCGATGCAAAAGGTTTTTCGTTCAATAAACACACTAAACCGTGCCTGTTTGCAACCGCTTTCATCACTTCCATCGTAAGTTGATTTTGGTCTGTCGCAGTGTTTGCACAGCTGTACACAGGTGCTAACTCGTGTTGCCCCGGAGCCGCTTCATTATGCTTGGTTTTAGCATATACTCCGAGTTTCCAAAGTTCTAAATCCAACTCTTTCATAAAGGCGGAAACTTTGGATTTTATAGCACCGTAATAATGGTCGTCTAAATCTTGTCCCTTAGAAGGTCTTGCCCCGAAAAGAGTCCTTCCGCAATGGATTAAATCAAGCCTCTTTTCGTAAACTTCTTTACTGATTAAAAAATATTCTTGCTCCGCACCAACCATAGGCGTAACCTTTTCCGCTTTTTTATTGCCGAAAAGTTTCAATATCCTTAACGCCTGTTTATTTATCGCTTCCATCGAACGCAAAAGCGGTGTCTTTTTATCTAACGCTTCCCCGCCGTAAGAACAAAACGCCGTGGGAATATATAAACTGCCGTCTTTGATAAAAGCATAAGAAGTCGGGTCCCAAGCAGTGTACCCTCTCGCTTCAAACGTCGCCCTAAGCCCACCCGAAGGAAAACTCGAAGCGTCCGATTCTCCCTTAACAAGAGATTTCTCGGAAAATTTCATAATAACGTTACCCTTTCCGTCGGGTTCGATAAAACTATCGTGCTTTTCCGCAGTTATTCCCGTCATAGGTTGAAACCAATGCGTAAAATGAGTTGCACCGTTCTCTATCGCCCAATTTTTCATGGCTTCGGCAACTACTTTTGCCGTAGATAAAGATAAAGGCGTGCCTTCCTTCATAGCAAGGCACACGGCATTAAAAGTATCTTTGTCCAAACGTTCTTTCATCACTTTATCGTTAAAGACCATCGAACCGAAAATCTCAGGAATATTAAGACCCATAAAATCTCCTTATTTGTTTACACTTTTTCATTTAAAATTTTATCATTATTGACGATTATTGTCAAATATTTGACTGTCAATTATACAAGTTTATTTAGTAAATACTTCCATTTTATTGACTTTTGTTCGCTGAATAATTATAATTATTATCAAAATCAAAATGAACGGAGGAAATAATTATGCAAACCGACGTACGTCCTCAAAATATGGAACGTATTACCACTACAAAATTAGCGGAAAAATTCATAAACGAACAAACCGAATCTTTAAAAAAGCAAATCGGCGATAAAAAAGTTTTGCTTGCTCTTTCAGGCGGAGTAGATAGTTCCGTAGTTGCGGCACTTTTAATAAAAGCGATAGGTAAAAATTTAGTTTGTGTACACGTAAATCACGGATTGCTCAGAAAAGGCGAACCCGAACAAGTAGTAAAGGTTTTCAGAGACCAAATGAATGCTAACTTAATTTACGTCGACGCAATAGATAGATTTTTAAATAAACTCGAAAACGTATCAGACCCCGAACAAAAAAGAAAAATAATAGGTGCAGAATTTATAAGAGTTTTCGAAGAAGAAGCGAGAAAACTAGAAGGCGTGGAATTTTTGGCTCAGGGTACTATTTATCCAGATATCGTAGAAAGTAAAGGCGTAAAATCACATCACAACGTAGGCGGACTTCCCGAAGACCTTAAATTCGAATTGGTAGAACCTGTTAAACTTTTGTATAAAGACGAAGTAAGAATGGTTGGAAAGACTTTGGGACTCCCCGATGATATGGTGTTCCGCCAACCGTTCCCAGGCCCCGGACTCGGAGTAAGGTGTATCGGTGCGATAACAAGAGACCGTCTAGAAGCGGTTAGAGAATCTGACGCAATATTAAGAGAAGAATTTGCATTAAACGGTTTAGAAGGAAAAGTTTGGCAATACTTTACAGTAGTTCCCGACTTTAAATCTACCGGCATAGAAGACGGAAAGAGAACGTTTAAGTGGTCGGTAATAATACGTGCGGTAAACAGCGTAGACGCTACGAAAGCAACGGTAGAAAACGTTCCTTTCGAACTTTTACAAAAAATTACGGATAGAATATTAAAGGAAGTTAAAAGTGTAAATAGAGTATTATACGATTTATCTCCAAAGCCCGTCGCCACAATAGAGTGGGAATAATACATAATTAAGATACAAAATCCCGTTGCGGTATGCAACGGGATTTTTTTACTGTTGGTGAATTATACTATTAAGTGCAACACTTTGTGAAATAAAAAAGAAGTTCATACAAATCTACGGTACAATGTAATTACGACAAAACAAAAGTGCCAAGGAGAAATGTATGAACTATACACATTTTAGCATAGAAGAACGCTGTTGTCTACGAGAATATTATACAAAAGGAAAAAGTTATAGAGAAATTGCAAAATTACTCGGTAGAAACGTAAGTTCCATATCGAGAGAATTAAGAAGGAATTGCACTTTTTTTAGAGATATCCCAAAATATTATCCGTATACTGCACAAAGAAAAAGCAATTTAAGGAATTCATATAGACATCGTGGTGTGTTTTGGAGTCAGGAAGTATTAAATTACATAGACGAAAAACTAAAAGCGACGTGGTCGCCCGAACAAATAGCAAATACGCCTTGTGAACTAAAAATACCATCGTTTAAGACGATATACAGGTGGATAGACGAAAGATACTTAAAATCTACGTTACAAAACTTACGACGAAAAGGGAAAACACGAAAACGGTTAGGAAACGGCGGAAGATTTACCACCGGTAAATCTATACGAAAAAGAGATAAAAGCGTATACAAAAGATTAGAATTCGGGCATTGGGAAGCAGATACGGTTGTGTCCGGTATTGGAAAAAGTAAAACTTGTTTTGCAACACTTGCGGAAAGAACGACGAGATATTACATAGCGATAAAGATACCGAATAGGAACGGAGAAACAATGGCAAACGCCGTGATAAAAGAATTATCTAAACTTCCAAAAGGTGCGGTAAAAACGATTACGTGCGATCGTGGAAGTGAGTTTGCAAGTTGGAGAGAGATAGAAAAGGGATTG